>JBOGMR010000826.1:0-4171 GCA_050746825.1 Bryobacteraceae bacterium
GTGGGAGCGTCATCGTAAGCGCCGAACATGGCGCCGAGGCCAGGATCGCGCGCGAACGCGCTGGAGACGCGTTCCACGGCGTCCGGGTGCACGCAAACGTCGGCGTCGCAGAAAAGTAGGAGGCCGCCGGAGGCGGCGCGCGCACCGCAGTTGCGCGCGTGTGCCGGCCCACGCGGTGCAGTCCTGATCACCGTGGCTCCGAACCGGCTCGCGATTTCGGCCGAAGCGTCGGTGGAGCCGTCGTCGACCACGATCAACTCCTCAACGCGAGTCGTCGAACTGGCGACCGCCGCGAGGCACTGTTCGAGTGTAGCGGCGCCGTTGCGGACCGGGATCACCAGACTCGGCGGTCGAGTCCCCGGCCGCATCCTAGCTACCTTCGGCGGCCAGTGGCTGACTCGCTTCCATGGCCGCTATTTCCGCTTCGGACAACTCGAAGCCGTCCTCCAGGTAATCTTCATCGACGTGGACGTCCCAGAGGTTGAAGCGGCCTCCCACGACGTTGCGCGCCGCGAGGATCGCGGTGAGCATGGAGTGGTCCTGGTTGTTGTAGCGGTGCATGCCGTTGCGGCCGACGCATTGCAAGTTGGGGACGCTGGCGAGAAACCGGCGCAGCGCCGCCAGGCCGCGCTGGTAGCTGCGGTCGTAGACCGGATAGGCCTTGGGGACGCGAACCACGGCGCCGTCGAGCACGTCCTTTTCGCGAACCAGCCCCAGGCGCGCCACCTCTTGTTTGGCCAACAGGATTAACTCCGCGTCGCTGGCGCTCCAGAGGCCGTCTCCCGCAAAGCAGAAGTACTCCAGGCCGAGGCATGTGGTCTCGGGATCGGGCACCATGTCGGCGCTCCAGTTCTTGTAGTTCTGAATGCGGCCGACCTTGACGCCCGGCTCGTGAATGTAAATCCAGTTGTCGGGGAACAAATCGCGCCCGCGCACGATAAGCGCCACGGTCAGAAAGTCGCGATAGTTGAAATCGGCCGTGGCCTCGCCTAGTTCGGCCGGCGGCGCCGGATCGAGCCTCCCGATCAGATCGCGGATCGGGATGCTGCTGATGACATGATCGGCCTGGTAGGTCTGTTGCCCGGATCGGACCGACGTGACGCCGCCGGGCTCCCATGAGATCCGATCGACTGGCGCATTGAGCAAAACTTCGGCGCCGCCCTCCTCGGCCAGTTCGCGCGTGCGAGTCCACATCAGCCCGGGTCCGAGCCGCGGATAATGAAACTGGTGAACCAGCGTTTTGACTGCGCGTTTGGTGTGTCCATTGCGGCTGAATCCAAAAGCGTTTCCCAGAAGGGACGCAAGCGACAGTCCGCGGATTCGCTGTGCCGCCCATTCGGCGCGAATCTCGGTGCACGGCATACCCCAGACTTTTTCCGTGTACGTCTTAAAAAAGATTTCGTAGAGGCGCTTGCCGAATCGGTTGGAGATCCAGGTTTCGAAGTCGGTCTCGGGTTGACGGGGGCGCACCTGGGCCGCGGCATAGCTGAAAGCGCATCGAGCCGCTTCGATCGGGCCCAGACCCGTGAATGCTTCAAGGGGCTCGATCGGGTAGTGGAAAAACTTCGAGCGATAGTAGATCCGGGAGAGGCGCTTGCAAGTAATAAAGTCCTCGCCCAACACTTCGCGCCACATTTTCTCGATGAGGGCCACCTTGGTGTAGAACCGATGGCCGCCAATGTCGAAGCGATAGTTTTTGTAAGAAACTGTTCGTGCCAACCCACCCACGCACGAATCTTGCTCGAGCACTATGCTGCGGACGCAGTGCTTCGACAGCTCGTATGCGGCGGTGAGTCCGGCCGGACCGGCCCCGAGAATTAAGACCGGCGCTCTCACGCGGACTCCGCGAAGCGGCGCATGCGAGCGGGCGCCAAAAGTGTCAAATACATCCCCGCCATCTCGGCCGTGTGGACCGCGAGAGATAACGGGAAGAGGAGTGGAAGCGCAACCATGCGGCGAGTCAGTCCGAGGCCGAGGAGCCCGCCAAACCGGAACCATTTTGGAACGTCGGCCAAGACCCGCCAGGGCACTGATAACGCCGGCTCGAGAACGGCGAGATTGCTCAGCCAGCGATGCCGCGCGTCCGGATTCAAACGCCGCAGCAGAAAGATCTCGTGTCCGAAGCGCGCATGCAGGCGATTGAGCCACCATCCGGGCGCGAAGTCGTGAGCGACACGCTGCTCGGGCTGCAAGACGATCTTCACACCCTCGCGCGCGAGCGCCGCATAGAGAAAGCTGCCCGCGCACGTGCGGCCGAGATCCGTACGGAACGGGTGGCGGTGAAAAACGCCGGAGCGGAATGCGACGTTGTGGCTGAGAAAGCCGGCGGCGCTGCCGTCGGGGCCCGCTACGAAGCCCCAGGAGATCGATGCAGCCGCCTGCGCAACCAGCGAGCGCTCCCAGCCGGGGCGCGCGGGACGGCGGAAGAGGGTGAGTCCGGCAACCACATCGGCGCCATCTCCAATTCCGGACGCGATCCGCGACAGCCAGTTGGCCTCGGGGCGAACATCTGTGTCCATAAGCGCGATGATCTCGCCGGACGCGGCCTCTGCTCCGAGGTTCTTCAGTTCGTAGTAGTGGCCGCCATCGGCGCCGATCGCCCGGATGGAATGAAACGCCGGATCGCGTTCGAGATTTCGCCATGCACGCGCCTGCGCACAACTCCCGGCGAGGATTACCTCTACCGTATTGAGCGGGAAGTCCTGCTGCCGGAGCGCCTCAAGCGCAGCCTCTCCACGACCCTGCCCGATTGATTCGTTGTAGCCCTCGATGACTACCGAAATCGTGGGCCCCGGATTTCGTGCACCACCGCCCTGCCCTACTATCCCTCCGATGTTCACACCCATGGGTCAAGATTTTTGAGTATCTTCGGTATTATACACTGGGTGGCTCGACCCAAGACAGAGAAAATAGCCGCGGGCCTCGCCCCAGGACCAGGCCGCCAAGCCTATTAGTACCAATGGTACGACCCTAAAAAAGTTACGTAAATAAACGCGCGATTCGAAAACCCGGAAGCCGATGCGAACCAGCAAGATAAGCGGCAGCAAAGGGGTCCCGAAAGTGAGCGCGGCACTCAGGCTCCGCGAGAGCCGCCGCTCGCGCACACGCACCCCTGCGAACGCTTCCCCGTGCATCACCTGCTTTCGCAGGAACCGGTTCCATACGGTAATATTAACGTGAAATATGCGGATAGACGGCAGGAATAAAGGCGGAAATCCAGAGTCGGCGAGCTTCCAATTCAGTGCTGTGTCGGAACAGTAGGAGCCTTCCAGGTAGCTTCCGTAGCGTTCGAAAACCCAGCGCTTGAGCGATAGACAGCAGGTCGGGATATCCCGCATGGAGCGGCGCTCAAAACCGGGCATCCATTGGCTGAACTCGCAAAAATAAGCAGCCCAGGCGACGCGGCTTTCGGGGTTCGCGGTGTCGACGACGCCGCCGATAGCCGGATACGGATCGGCGTGGGCCTTGATGATTTCCTCCGCCCAGGTTGGGGCGGCGTAGGAATCGGAATCGAGGAAAGCGATCACCGGCGCACGGGAGAGCGCGATTCCCGTGTTGCGGGCGTCGCCGGGATAGAGCCGTCGCGAAGCACGGTGGAGGCGCACGCGCGGAAAGCGTTCCGCGATGAAGCCGGCTGTGCCGTCGGGCGAACTATCGACCACGATCGTCTCGAAGTCGCGCAACGTCTGATCGTCGAGCGAGGCGAGGCAGCGCTCGATGGTGGAGCGGGAGTTGTACGAGGCGACGATGACCGACAGTGCGGGCGCCGGCAGACCGGCCCGGTCCGGCGTCATGCGCGCCGGGGGCTCATCCGTTCCCGCAGATAGCCGGCGAAAGTGGCGGCCTGAGAGAGAACGGCGAGCAATGCCAGGCCGACGGCGCGCGCGCCGGAATCTTCTCTAAAAGATCGCCGCACCAGGTCCAGCACAAACCACAACCCGGCTCGAGAGCCTCCGGCTGCGCCGCTGTGATGCCTCAATGCGGCGCGTCCGTATTCGAAGTGTTTCCGCAGGAATCCCGCCAACGATTGCGGATGGCGGTGGGCGACAAAAATCCCGGGAGGCTCGGCCAGCCGCCAACCGCGCGCGATCCAGCGCGCGCAGAAATCGCGGTCTTCGCCGGCGGCGCTCCCGTAGGCGGCGTTGAAACCGCCCACTTGCCGGAACAGAGC
>JBOGMR010000827.1:0-10249 GCA_050746825.1 Bryobacteraceae bacterium
GCGGTGAATACCCGCACAGGCTAGAAAGCCTGTGCCACCGGCGCGAAAAGCATTCTAGCACGCCGCATGCTCCATCGATGCTTCGCACTTACTGCGGCGTGAGAGTCAGCCGGTGCTGCGTCGCGCGCGCTACGGCGCGCTGGTTGAAGGCCGAGGCAAGGCCGCGCCCGTCGTACCACGAGTCGAACTGGTCGCGGTAATGCGGGCTTAGGTAGTGGCCCGACTGCCCCATCGTCACGTTCATCAGCGACGCGTCCCAGTCGCTCAGGTCGGCGACGAAGCGCATCGCCGGCCCAATACTTCTTCCGGTTTGCTTGATGCTGTAGGCGGCGCCGGACTGGCCCACGTTGGTAATACTCAAATGCCGGCTCAAGAAGCCGGACTGCGCGAGCGGATGCGCGATACGCAGGCGGATGTACTGGCCCCAGCGCCACTCGTCCGGTTCCTCCGGATTCGCGATTCCGCGCGCCCGCGCATCCTCTTCCAGCCTTTGCGCCGCTTGCTCGGCTGCCGCCACCAGCAGCGCATCGTAATCGCCATACTGCTTGGGTAGCCATTGCGGCGGCCGTTCGCGCAACAAATTCTCGAAGAACACCTGGCCCCGCGACCACTCATACAGGTCGTCGTCTCCCAGCAGCGGCGCCAGAATCATGGCCGGTAGTTGCCGCCGCGTGTACTCCAGCAACGAAAACACGCGCGAACTGGCAGCGGCATTGCCGTCCCACTCCGGGAGCAGCTCCATCAGGAACTTCACACGTTCATCCTTCGCCGGGTGCTTCGTCAGCGCCTGCTGTAGTTGAGCGGCGATGAATTGATGCGGCAGGCTCGCGGTATCGGCTTGAATCGCGATGCAATCCTCCGGCCGCAACGATTCGCGCGATTCCAGCAGACGATAGATCTGCTCCGTGCGATAGGGGCTGTACCAGCGGTCGGTCAAATAGTGCTTGTAGCCCGGCCCAACCACTCGCGCATTCGCCGTGCCGATGATTCCTTCGGGCGGGTTCAGCGCTCTTGGCAGCTCGTCGAAGGGGATGTAACCCGTCCACTCGTAATCATCGGTTTCGCCCGGCACAGGGACCGCTCCGGCGCCAGTGTGGCGCACGGGCACGCGCGCCGCCATCACAAAGCCGATGTTGCCCTCCACGTCCGCATAGACTGCATTCTGCGCCGGTCCGGAGACAGTACGCATCATGGCAAGGAATTCCGCCCAATTGCGCGCGCGTCCTACCATCGCGTATCCGGCGCCCAACCCGCCCGGTTCAAGCGCGGTCCAGCGCAGCGCATAGCCTGTATTGCCTTCGCGCAGCACCACCGGCCCATGGCGCGTCACGGTCACTTCATGCACCACCTCGGGCTGACCCTTCACTTTGATGATTTCGCGGCGGATTTCCGCTTTCCGCCATGCCCTGCCGACCCGATACTCGCCGGGATTCTGCGGATGAAACGTCTCCGCGTATAAATCCTGCACGTCCGCGCCATTATTGGTGAAGCCCCAGGCGATGCGCTCATTGTGACCAATCACGATCAGCGGCGTGCCCGGCAATGTGAAGCCTTTGGCGTGATAACCCGGCGCTTTCAGGTGCGCAATGTACCAGGTATCCGGCACGCGCAGGGGCAAGTGTGTGTCGTTGGCAAGGATCGGCTTACCGGAATAGGTGCGGTTGCCGCTGACTACCCAATTGTTGCTGCCCAGCACGGCCTCCACGTCTCCGCGCCACTGCGCAAGAAAGGAGTAAGCCTCCGGCTCGATGCCCGGCACGCGCGGCGGAGGCGGCGGTACCGGCTCATCGTTGCCCTGCGCCGAAGCTTTCCCTTTATCTTCCGCGCCCACAATGAAGTGATCGAGCGGCGAATCCACGACAAACAGTTCCTTTGCGCGCTGCGGCCCCACTGCCGCTTCCACGCGCGATCGGCTGAGCTCCCAGCGCCACGTCGTGCTCAGTACGTCGTACATGTAGGCGTGAACCAGCAGCGCATCCACTGCGGTCCACGGGCGCGGCTCGTAGCGCAGTACCAGGAACTCCATCGGCAGCCGGTTGCGGTAGTCCTCGAGGTAGCGGTTCACTCCGCGCGCGTAGGCTTCGAGAAAGGATTTCGTTTCGGCATCCATCACCGCCAACGATGCCTCGGCCGCCTGGCGAAAGCCGTAGGTGCGGCTCTCGCGGTCGCTCTCCAGCGCCGCTTCGCCGAAGATTTCTGCCAACTCGCCGCCGGCCACGCGCCGGATCAAATCCATGTGCCACATACGATCCTGCGCGGTGACGTAGCCTTGCGCGACCAGCAAGTCCTCCATGGATGCCGCGGTAATCGTGGGCACTCCCCACTGGTCGCGTTCGACCGTGACTTCCTCCTGCAAGCCGGGCAACACAACGCTACCCTCCACCTGTGGCAGCGCGCGCCGCACCGTCCACCAGGCAAACAGCAAACCCAGGCTGGCGAGCAGCACCACCGAACCGAGGATGTAGCGAAGGATGCGGAGAAACCGTTTCACTGCGGAACCCACCGAGTCCGAACTCTGAGAATTTTGCGTGGCGAGTCTAGCGGAAAGCGGCGTACTGGGCAATTCACGATGCCAGGTTGCGGGGCCAAGCTGAGCCATCAGCTTGCCGGATTGGGCCGCGCCAGGCGCATCAGCGGTGGCGCGTCCAAGCGCGGGCCGGCGTAGGCCTTCACTTCGCCGAAATGCTTTCTTTGTTCCCACGCGGTGCGAGCTTCGGCAATCTCCTCGGGAGTCCGCGCAACGAAATTCCACCACATCAGAATTGCCTCCGGGAAGGGCGGGCCGCCAATCAGCAAGAGGCGCGCACCCTCACGGCTCTTGAAATGGATTTCAGCGCGACTGATTCCTAGATAGTAGAGGTTGCGGCGGTCCAGGCGCTGGCCCTCGACCTCGGCGTCGCCCGACAGACACAGCAGCGCGTGCTCGTACGAGGGATTTAAGGGCAGCGTGGGTGTTGCTCCACGATGTACGTTGATGTCGGCGCCCACAATTCCGGAAAAGTGCTTGGCGGGAGACGTCACCCCTGCCAGGGTCCCGGCAAACACCTGTACGACGCCTCCGCGCAGATCGCTTGTGGGCGCCTGATCCACCGCTTGAAATGACGGAGCGCCTTTGCGATGCGCATCGGGCAGCGCGGTCCACAGTTGCACTCCGTTCAAGATGCCGCTGTTCGAACGCGGCGTTTCTTCCGCGTGGGAGATGCCGTTGCCCGACGTCATCACATTGACGCCGCCGGGCCGCAGCAAGCCATCGCATCTCAGGCTGTCGTTGTGGATGATTTCTCCCTCGAGCAGCCATGTGACGGTCTGCAGGCCGATGTGGGGATGCGGCGCCACGTCCATCGGCTTGCCGTCCTTGAAGGTGAGCGGGCCGTAGCGATCGAGAAAACACCACGGGCCTACCAGCCGTTTGCCCTTGATCGGCAAAGCTCTGAGGATTTTCAGCGCGCCCAACTCCGTGTCGCGGCCCTGATAACTCTGCATCTGCGGGCACGCCAGTCCCGTCGCTGTACACTCCTGCGCTGCGACCTTGACGGATGCCATGTGGCTACTCCTCGAATCACCGGATGAATACCACGGGCGTCTGAGCAACGTTGATGCGCCGCCGACTAGGGCCGAAGCTCTCGTAAAACCACCACTGAGTCTACGACCGGCACCCGCCTACGGGTTACAGTCCTACAGTTTGGCTCGGCGCAGCAGTTGGGCGTTGACAGCTACGATTACCGTACTCGCCGACATGAGGACGGCTGCGAACGCGGGCGGCAAGAGTATGCCTTGGCCGGCCAGAACGCCTGCCGCCAGAGGAATGGCAAAGACGTTGTACCCCGCTGCCCACCACAGGTTCTGAAGCATCTTCCGGTAGCTGGCGCGACTGAGCGCGATGATCCGCGGCACATCCCTGGGGTCGCTTCGGACGAGCACCACATCGCCGGCTTCCACGGCGACGTCGGTGCCTGCGCCGATCGCGATGCCGACGTCCGCTGTGAGGAGGGCCGGAGCATCGTTCACGCCATCTCCCACCATCGCGACTCGTTTATTCTGGCTCTTCAATTCTTTGATCTTGTCCACCTTGTCTTGTGGGAGCACCTCGGCAAATACCTTGTCGATCTCCAGGTCCTGGGCAACCGCGTTGGCAACAGGTTCGGCGTCGCCCGTCAGCATCACGACTTCAATCTCCTGATCGTGCAGTTGCCGGATGGCGTTTCGAGACTCCGGGCGTACCGCGTCGGCAACAGCAAACGCCCCGAGCGCAGCGCTGGACGTCAAAAGGTAGACGGACGTTTGGCCGCGAGCCGCCGCACGATCCGCCGCTTCGCGAATGGCGGGAGTCGGCGTCACCTTGAGACGACGAAGCATGGCCGGACCGCCCATGTAGAACTCCTTGCCACCGACGATCGCGCGCACGCCGTGGCCGGCGATCGCCTCGAACTGTTCGGCCTTGGGGACATTCAATCCCTGTTCTTCTGCACTCTTCACGATTCCCTGCGCGATCGTGTGCTCTGAATCACGTTCGATACCCGCCGCAAGGCTAAGCGCTTCAGTCGCACTCAGACTGCCATCGGTGGTGATGTCAACGACACGGAACTCGCCGCGCGTCAAGGTGCCCGTTTTATCAAAGACGACCGTGGTCAGATTTCGAGCCTCCTCCAGTCCGCGCCGGTCGCGTACGAGCAGGCCGGATTTGGCACCGAGGGTTGTGGAGATCGCGACAACCAGCGGGACCGCAAGACCGAGCGCATGCGGGCAGGCGATGACGAGTACGGCGACCATCCGCTCGATCGCGAACGCACCTGGCGCACCCATCGCGATCCAGACGATCAGCGTCACTACGCCGGCCACGATGGCGACCAGTGTGAGAAAGGATGCCGCGCGATCGGCCAACGCCTGCGCGCGCGAGCGTGAGGTCTGCGCCTGCTCGACGAGGCGCATGATGTTCGCGAGTGCGGTACGCTCGCCAGTCCCGGTCACCTCGACGCGGAGCGAGCCGGCGCCATTGACGGTGCCGGCGATGACTTTACTTCCTTCCGTCTTCTCTACTGGAACTGATTCGCCAGTGACCATCGACTCGTTCACGTCGCTTTTGCCGCTTCGCACGACTCCATCAGCCGGGATGCTGGCGCCCGGTCGTACAAGCACCAGATCGCTCTCGCGCAGCGCTGCAATGGGCACGTCTTCGATGCGCTCACCGGCGATTCGCTGCGCCGTGCTCGGAAGCAACCGCGCGAGCTCGCGCAGCGCGCCACTCGCTTGGAAGATCGACCGCATCTCGATCCAATGGCCGAGCAGCATGATCGTGACGAGCGTCGCTAGCTCCCACCACAGGGCCTCGCCGGGATAACCGAGCGTCACGGCAAGGCTGAAGACAAAAGCGACACTGATCGCCAGCGAGATCAGCGTCATCATGCCCGGGAGGCGATCGCGCAGCTCCCTCAGGCCGCCGACCAGGAACACCCAGCCGCCGTATAGGTACACGGCCGTGCCGAAGATCGCCGGGACATACGCGGATCCAGGAAACGCGGGAGCGCTGAAGCGGAACCACATCTGGATCGTGTCGCTCCACACCAGTGTCGGGATGCTTAGCAACAGCGTGATCCAGAACCTGTCACGAAACATCTCGACGCTGTGTCCCGCGTGACGGTCGTGGCCACCAGCGTCCTCATGACTTCCGGCTGCAGACGGCCCGTGATGGGCGTGGCCTCCGGTGGACTCAGAGCGGGGCATGGTTGCGTTGCTGTGGTGTTGGTCATGCGCCGCGGAGGTCGACTTCATGGTGGTCTCCAGTGCTCTGGGCGTTGAAACGGCGATTGACAGCTCTCGTCAGTCAGAAGTGTACCGATGCGATCAGATGAGCCCCTTCTCGATGCCAAGCGCCGCGTTGGTTCTGGCAATCGACTCGCTCGGATCTTTCACCGTACCGGTTAACGCGCGGATGGCATCTATCGTCTCCGGAATGACGATCGCCTGATTGTCGACCATGTAGGCATAAAAGAGCTCGTCTCCCTGCACGCGCATCATGTCGGCCCATAGCGCGACCTCATAGAGGTTGTCGTGGGGTCGCCTGCGATCGGCCATCAGCTCCTTCACACTGTTGAGCGCCACGAGACCGTCGCTCATGTGGATCAGCGCGATTCGAGATGATGCGCGGAAGGCGTTGAGCACCTCGTCCTTGCTCGCGTCGCGTGTCATCTGCACTGACCAGTAGTGCAGATGGGCCAACGTTTCTGGTACCTTGACGGCCATCGTGATTACGTCGAGATCCGGATCGACACTTTGTGCGTCTGGTCCCTGATGGCTCGGAATCTCCGGCTCCGGCACGAGCGTGTTCATGATCCCGCCCTCGTGGCTCTCCCATGGGTCTGTGGCACGCCGCAGCAGCGTCCCGCGAGCGCGTTGAAGCAGCTTGGCGCGTTTCAACGCGGTCAGCGTGCGCACGATGGAGGTTGTGTTGCACGAGACCACACGGGTCGCATCGCGTCCGATGGCGCTCGCATAGTTCGCGTCGGCGACAAAGGAATGCCCGGCAGCCTCGTGCTTTTCGCCGCCCTGCAGGATGAACTTGAGGCGCCGACGCCGATAGACCTCGACATTCTTCGCAGCGACACGTTTGGGCGTGCAATCCACGATCACGTCAGCCCGACCGAGTAAGTCGTCCAACGTTCCCTCGACGTCCAGTCCGGCCGCTCGCATGCCGCTCGCGTGCTCGCTTGCTGCGCCGAACAGTAGAAACCCGTTCCTTGACACCATGCGCGCTCGCCAATCCGTGACGACGTCCGACACTCCGGCCAGCGTCATGTCTTCCTGCAGTGCAACGGCTGCCGCCACGCGCTTGCCGATCACGCCGTAGCCGTTGACAGCGACTCGGATCTTCTTCGGCTCAGACATGTTCGACTCCTTTTCTCAGGATGCTTGAGCTCCGCGCCGTTTCCCTCGGCGCAGAAGCCACCTCGTATCATGAATAGCATCATTCAGCGGCCACAAACAAGGAGCGACACCAGCACCGCCGGGTTCGGGCGCGCCAGGCGCCTCACAGGCAGCGCATGAAGGCGCGGGCATCTATCTTCCGCAGGAGTCGTCTCCTTTCGAGGGGCGCCTGATGCTCAGGAATGTCTACGGTGAAACGGTGACGGCACGTCCGCTCCTGCGCAACGGCGAGGAAGAGATCCGTCTTGGCGAATTCCATGCGGCTACCTGACTTCACAGGGTGAACACCGCGGGCGTTACGGTTGTCGATCGAAGAGTTTGAGCGCCATAGCGCCGTGCGTGGCCGAGCTGCCGGCGCGCAATGCCGCCGCGACCAGGGAAGCTTCGACCACTTCTTCGCGCGTGGCGCCGGCAGCCTTGGCGCCCTTGGTGTGCGCCTCGATGCAATAGGGACACTGCGTTGTGCATGCGACGGCCACCGCAATCAGCTCGCGGTATTTCCGCGGGATGGCGCCGTCTTCTCGTTTTGTGATGGCGTTAAGACCCAGCCACGCATCGAAGTCCGCCGGCGCGAGTTTCTTCATTTCTTTCATTAGGCGCATGTCGGAAGCATCGTGGTAGTGTTCGCTCATTGGCTGTCTCCTGCGACTACGCTTGCTAGCTAGTCTATCAGCAAGTCAAAATTCATCGTGTGCGGATAACACAAGATATGCGCCCGCGCGTGCCGATTCTGGGTGTAGACTGATTCAACCGGCGGAACTCCTGTCCACCCGGAGCGGATTCCCATGCAGCAACGATCTGAGCGACGACGAGTCGTCATTATTGGTGGCGGCTTTGGCGGCCTATTCGCCGCGCGGGCGCTGGCGAATCAGCCGGTGGACGTCACTCTGATTGACCGCAAGAATCACCACACGTTTCAGCCGTTGCTGTATCAAGTGGCGCTGGCCGTGCTTTCGCCGGCCGAGATCGCATCTCCCCTCCGGCGGATTCTGCGCAAGGCGCGCAATGTTCGCACGGTGTTGGATGAGGCGACCGGCTTCGACGTCGCGGCACGGCGCGTGAAACTAGCGAGCGGCGTGGAACTCGATTACGACTATTTGCTCGTCGCCGCCGGGGCTCGTCATGCCTATTTTGGCCGTGACGAATGGGAACGGGATGCGCCGGGACTGAAGACGATAGAAGACGCCATCGAAATTCGCAGCCGGCTGCTGCTGGCCTTCGAGAAGGCGGAACGCGAAGCGCTGCGGACCGGCAGGCAGGACCCGCTCACCTTCGCCGTAGTCGGCGGCGGTCCCACCGGTGTGGAACTAGCCGGCGCAATTGCCGACCTTGCTCGGCTGGCGCTGGCGAAAGACTTCAAAGCAATAGACACCACGAAAGCGCGGGTGCGACTCTACGAAGGCGCTGGCCGCGTTCTCGGTACCTTCTCGGAAGCATCTTCTCGACGAGCCGAAGAGCAATTGCAGGAGCTGGGAGTCGAAGTTCACACCAACAGCATGGTGACAGCAGTCGAGCAGGGGCGGATCAAAGTAGGGGATGACTGGGTTGCGGCGGACGTCACGCTGTGGGCCACCGGAGTAGCCGCCTCGCCCCTCGGCAAGCAACTCGGCGTCGAAACCGACAGAGCGGGGCGCGTCCCCATCGAGCAGGATTTAAGCATCCCCGGGCGCCGCGAACTTTTTGTGATTGGCGACCTCTCCTCGCTCACCGATGCCAACGGCGTGCGCGTGCCCGGCCTGGCTGCGGTGGCGATGCAGCAGGGAAAAGCGGCGGCGGAGAACATCTTGCGCGACTTGCGCGGCCAGCCGCGACTTCCGTTCAAATACCACGACCGGGGAACGATGGCCACCATCGGACGGTACCGCGCGGTGGCCGAATTCGGACCCAGAAAATATTCCGGCTACTTTGCGTGGCTTCTTTGGGGGTTGGTTCATGTGTTTCTGTTGATCGGTTTTCGCAGCCGAATAATGGTGATGGCGCAGTGGGTATGGGCGTATTTCACCCGCGGCGGAAGCAGCCCGCTGATCACCGAGTATCAACAGTTGGATTCCAAAGCCGCGATCGCTGCCAGCGCCGCTTCCCGCCGGCAGTAGGACGGCTGCGCTCTCGGAAGAGGTCGGTCATGAAGAATGCTTTTTCGCGCAGCGGCCGCCGCCGGACCCATTTGGACATTTCGATTACGCCCATTGTCGAAATAAATCGCAGTAAACTTCGATAAGGCAGGGAGGACAAAGCAATGGCAACTCTATCCGTTCTAAAATTCAACAGCCCTGATGGCGCTGACCAGGCGCTCAAAATTCTCCAGCGACAACAACAGCAACAACTGATCCAGGTGTTGGATTCGGCTGTGGTCACATGGCCGCAGGATCGCAAAGGGCCGAAGACCAAGCAGGCACTTGACACGACAGAGGCCGGCGCACTCGGCGGCGCATTCTGGGGCCTGCTTTTCGGCCTGATCTTCTTCGTCCCGCTTCTGGGGCTTGCGGTGGGCGCGGCCGCCGGGGCGCTCGCCGGCGCGCTTACCGATGTCGGTATCGACGACAACTTTATCCGGCAAGCGCGCGACAAAGTTAAGCCCGGCACCTCGGCGCTCTTTTTGTTGACAGCGAATGCTGTCGCGGACCGGGTGGTACCTGAACTCAAGAGCTTGAGTCCTGAGCTGGTCACAACCAACCTCTCCGCCGAGCAGGACGCCCGCCTTCGCGAGCTCTTTGCCGAAGGTCAGGCCCGGGCAACGCGGGCCTAGCAACGCATTTCGCAGTCTGCGCAGGCTGTGGGCGCGGGAGCTGTGATCACGTGCCCACAGCTTGTGGATTCGGCTGATTCGCGAGGATTTGTGGTGCAGTCCTGACGGGTGGCGTAAAATTCCGAGCGGTGAGCCCGCTTTCTATACGGTGAGCCCGCTTTCGATGACAAGAAAGGAGAATCGCTATGGCGACTGCAGTAAGAACTCAGGCACGACAGATTGAAGCTGCGGTGGTCCGCGAAAAGGGCGGACCCTTCCGCATTGAAACGTTGATGCTGGAGGAACCGCGCCGCGACGAGGTGCTGGTCAAAATTGTCGCCACCGGAATGTGCCACACGGATATGGTGGCCCGCGACAAGGTTTACGATGTGCCGCATCCCATCGTGCTGGGGCACGAAGGCGCGGGCATCGTCGAGAGCGTCGGGGCGGACGTTCGCAAGCTAGCTCCGGGCGACCCGGTGGTGCTTACCTTCATGTGGTGCGGACGCTGCAAGCCTTGCCTGCTGGGCAAGGTTGTTTTTTGCGAGAAGGCATATCCGCTGTGCTTCGGCGGCGCGCGCGAAGACGGCAGCACCGCCACGC
>JBOGMR010000828.1:0-3516 GCA_050746825.1 Bryobacteraceae bacterium
TGCCCCGCGGCATTCGCCAGGCCATCCATATATGCCGCGAAGCGCTTCTCTCGTGGGCCTGGCTTGGAGAAGCTCGATTCCACAAAAACATTTTACACCACATTTGTTCTTTTATAACACAGTAGTAATAGTGCCGTGACCGCCGGAAACTTGTATTCGTTATCCGCCTGGGTACACCGGGATAACGGAACCACCGGTTTCGCCTTGCCTGCGCCCGGCTCCTGGCGTGTGGAATTGTGGAGTACAGCTGTGGAGAATACGGCAGACAAAATCGTGCTCGGTCAGTTCGGGCTTGTTACCGATAGCGTCTGGAATTTCGGGACGTTCGATTTTGCGGCTCCGGCGGGAGCTTCCACGCATCTCAATTTGGTGCTCGTTCCGATTGCAGGCGGGCCAGTGGGAGCATATCCGGGCCTGGACAACGTTTCCCTCGAAGCGGTGGCGGCGCCCGGAATCCCGGAACCGGCTACCTGGGTACTGGTTTGCTGCGCCTTCGCGATTCTTGGCGCTGTTCAATGTCGCGCGCGGGTGCGCAGAAGGGTTTGCAAAATTCTGGCTCCGGTTCCACGTTGGTGATTGCAGGTTTGCCGCAGCGCTTCCTAATTCTAAAGGGTGTGACTGGAACGCTCCATCCGGTCTTTCGGAGTTTTCCAACAGCCCGAATACCGGCATGGGGCGTGCATTGTCCGTGAGAACTGTACGGAGTAATCTGAGCTTGCCTTTCCGAGGGTCGAAAAGCTGAACTCCGCCGTTGAAGGTTCCCAGCCATAGTAATCCGCGGCTGTCTTCCATCATCTCGGTCACATGGTCGAAACCGGCCACAATCTCGGCGCGACGCTCGCGTGTCCAGCGGTAGAGGTAGGTACGCGTCGCGATCCAGAGCGAACCTTCACGATCTTCGAGCAACGCCTCGATGATCGCATCGTCTCCATGCCGCCTGATTAGACCAATCTCTGCCTGGGCGGGGCGTAATGTCGACGGATCAACGCGATACAATCCGGATTCGCTCTCGCACCATCCGGAAGGATAATGGTTTCAAATCGTTTTGGTGAACTCGGATGATAGAGGCCGAGTCCGCGATTTGTGGCAATCCAAAAATCGCCAGCGGGTGTTTCCAGCAAATCACTGACGGAGTCCGGCGGAAGCCCGTGGCGCCGGTTGTGAGTAGTGAAACCGTAACCATCGAAGCGGGCCAGTCCTTCACTCGTGCAGAACCAGAGAAAGCCACGAGAATCGCGGACAATCTTGTGCAACATGTCGCTTGGCAACCCATCCGCGGTCGAGAACGTCTTCACGGGAAGCCGGGCAGCGTGAAGGGGTACGGTCATCAACACCGTTATCCAAAGAAGTCTAGACGCGCCCACGGAGAACATCTTTCGCTTGCGCTTCAATTCCATAGCAAAGGGCTGTGCGCCACAGGCCCGGAGCTTCGCTGCCCTGCCAGGGGTCTTCGTTGTGGCCAGCCATAAAGATGCTCGATCCATGGGTTGCGGTCCAGCTTGCGAGCGGTTTCACTTTGATCACGCTCTCGGGCATCCATCGTCGTGGCCGCGAGAACGAGGCGAGTTGCCAAAGTCGACGTTGGAGGCGCCGGCGTGAGGGTTTGCACACCGGCCCCACATTCTTTGCCCTCAGCGCATCAGGTCAACCAGATCCGCCTTTTGCCCGATGAAATTGTCGCTCGCATGTCGCTCCGCGATCTTCCTGGCGCGCGCCTGCATCTCGCGCGACTCCTTCTTCTGGCCTTTGTCTTTCAACAAAAGCGCGTAATTGCCGAGCGCGGTGGGCAAGTCCGGGTGGCGCTCGCCCGATGTGGACTCGGCAATCGCAAGCGCCCGGCGGAAATAGGTTTCCGCTTCGTCGAGACGGTTGGACCGGCGAAGGATTTCGCCGGCATTGTTGAGCGTGCGCACCAACTGCGGACTGTCACTTCCGACAGAGGCTTCCAATTTCGCCAGAGTCCGTTTGATCTGCGCCTCGGCTTCACGGACCCTTCCGGTCTGGACGTAGGCCCAGGCGAGATTCTCATTGACCCGTAGGCCGTAGGGATGGCGCGAACCCTGAATGCGATCGATGTTGGCCACTGCGTTTTCGAGCAGTTCGGCCACGCCGGCCGGCTTGCCACGCAGGAGACGGACCGCGCTGAGATTGTTGATGATGTAGATGGTGTTGAGGTCCTGATCGCCCAGGGTCGCGCTCAGAACCCGGTACGCTTCCCGGAAGAGCTTCTCGGCTTCGTTCCGCCGGTTCTGCGCCAGTACGATTTCACCGAGGTTGTTCGCTGTTTTCGCGGTCTCCGGGTGATCGCGGCCGAGTCTACGCTCGCGAATCGCACGGGCGCGGCGCGCCAAGCGTTCGGCCACGTAATAGTCGCCCATATGGAAATGAATTAGTGACTGGGCGGTGACGGCAGCCGCGTAATCGAGATCGTTCTCTCCTACGGTGCGGCGCAGCATTTCGACCGCGCGCGTAGCTCCATCGAGCGCCAGCTTCCATTTACCCAAATGCATCCGCAGCAACGCGAGATTGACGATGATGGCGTGAGAGCCGGGTTGATCGGGCCTGTAGAGTCGCTCCGAAATTTCGGCAGCGCGTAAGTACGCCTTTTCGGATTCCTCGAAACGCCCCAACTGCCGGTAGGCGGTGCCGAGGTTGTTGAGCGTGTCGGCCAGCTTCGCGATGTCTCCCAGGCGCTCCTGGATTTCGATAGCCCGCCGGAAGAGCGAGACCGCTTCGTCGAAATTTCCTCGCTTATAGCGGACAAATCCCAAGCCATTCAAGGCCTCGCCGTAAAGCCTGGAGTCGCGGCCGAGTTGTTCCGCCTCGGCAAGGGCTTCGCGAAAGTTCGGTTCGGCATCCTGATACCGGGCCTTTTCACTCAAGGCGTAACCCTGCGAGAGGAGCCTCAGCACGTTGGTTTCGTCGGCGCCGAAGGCCGCCAACGATGCGACGGTTGAAACAAGTGCAATTCGCATGGTTTGCTCCTGACGGCTGAACCGTCACACTTTTAAGCGCAGATCGCGAAACAACTCCTTCAAGGAGTTTGGGGGTTTTCTGCGCGTTAAATCGAGATGGCCGCGCTTCTGACTCGACGCGGACTGCCGGGTTGCTCCGCGCACCCCGATGCGAAACCAGAGGTCTGAATCCTCGACGGGCGAACCCTTGAGGACCTGCCGGCCGGCGGTGTAGGTGTCGCCGCCCGCGGCGACGGACCAGTTGTCTCCCCGCTCGAGGGTCAGCTCGAAGACATACGTTGTACCAAGGTCAAGCTTGACGGGCCAGGGAAAGTCGAACCGGGCGACGCCTTCAAATTTATCCGGCAGAGTTAGTTAGTACTTTGCTTTTCCCCTTGATCGGCCCATCAATGGCGCCACGGCGGATAGTTACCTGGAGTTGCGCTCCGGAGCGGCCGTCGAAGTCTGCGACGAAGAGTTCCACTCGATTGAGAGCGGTCGCAGCAGGAACGAATTCCTGACCGATCGGCCCCAATAGGCAAATTGACTGAAAGGTTGGTGG
>JBOGMR010000829.1:0-8889 GCA_050746825.1 Bryobacteraceae bacterium
ACTTTGATCTGACCCGCGTCGACCGCACCCGCATCACCACCGCCAACCTTGTAGCGCAGAGCGCGCACGTTGCGGAAACCTCGCGGCAGCGACAGACCGTGCACACCGTCGCCGAAGGTGAGGACGCCGGTCTCCGGATCGAGCACGTAAACGCGATCATCTGGGCCGTAGAGTTGCAGGTCATCGACGGCGCGCCAGAGAGTTACCTCGGTTGTGCCGGTTGGCTCTTCGCCGATTTCTTCCAAAGTCGCCACTAGCGGCAACGCTTCGTCCTGATCCACTTGAAGCTCGAGCGTTCCCGGAATGACCGGCGTCTGATTGAGACGCATTTGCGCGTTCGCTCCCCGATTGCCGGGCACGGCCTCGAGAATTTCGTTGCGTATCGTGCGCGCGGCGAGCGCGGGCACGACGTTGATGCTCACCGCGAGCAGCTTTGGATCGTCTTCGTACTTGCCATGCAGCAAGCGCATGCGCAGCCACCGCAGCCCGGCCGTCGCGACTCCCTGCGGCAGTCCGGTGCGCCATTGCCGCGGCAGCCGCAATTCCACGACGCCTGATTTGCCGAGCCCGGCCGTCTCATCGAAAACGACTTCGCACACTTCAAAGCTCGATCCGTCGAGAATCTCCCAGACGATTGCGGGCGGCGGCGGCACAGGCAGAGGCGTGAGGCCGCCAGCGCCGGCGGGCGGAGGGCTGCCGGGCGCGCTGGCCACCTGAATCCCAATCGAGAGCGAAACAGTCGGCGCCACTTTGCCCTGCAGACCGATCAGCAGCGCGCGTCCTGGCCGGGCGTTTTCCCCGAACGGAAGGAATGGCGCCGGCTCTCCTTCGGCGGTCTTGGCTTTGATATCGACCTGACGCACCAGACTGCCTTGCTGCGCGTGGACCTCGGCGATCTTGGCGGGTGCGGCGAAGAAGCTGCGCTCGGTTTCGAATATGACCAGCTGGCCCGAGCCATCCGCAGCGCGCGCGCCTACCTGGAATCCTTCCGCGACCAGCGTCGATTCGGGCGCGGCATCGGAGACGTTGAACTCGAGAAGCGCGCGAGCCGGGCTCGCCGCAAGCGGCAGGACTCCGCCAATACGCAGAAATTCGACGAATGACTTTTCCGGCAGGCGGTTGAGCCGCTCGAGCACAGGCTCGCTCATCTCCGCGTAGAGCTTCACCAACGCGAAGCCGGCATCGGTCGAGCGATGACTGGTCCACTCGGGTGTGTAGCCTGTGCGTCGCGCTTCGATCGACGCCTCAATCGCTTTCCGGCGCGCCGTAGCGAGCTCGGGCTGGAGCCGGGCGGGCGCTTTCGCTCGCACCATGCGCGGCCGATCGGCCGGCGACGCCTCCCTGCCCCACCACACTGCGCTCATCGCAGTCCTCCTTGGGCGGAAGGCAGGCGCCGCAGCCGTACATCAATCTGATCGAGGTACACGAGCTCGTGGGCGCCGATCGAAACGTCGCTGCAGCTTTCCGTTGCGGGCGCGCCGTCAAGGCCGATCGCGACGGTGGAAACCTCTCCCTGCGTGCCCACGCCGCGCTGCGCCTCACGACGTAGCACTGAGGGCCGCAGCGGCTCGCCAAAGGGCCAGCCGTTGCCGTCATCGCCGCCCGTCAGCGGATCGAGATACCGCCGCATGCGCCGCCACAGCATGCCGCGGAGCTCACGCGGATCCAGCGGGTCGGCGTCGAGCTCGATACGCAACGAGACGGCGCGATAGCGGGGTCCGAAAACAAACACTTCCGATGCCAGCAGGCGAGCTTTCGCAAATCGCTCGCGGAGCAGGCGGAGCGCCCCCTCGTCCGGCTGTGGAGCAGCGACGTACGTGAACTCTTCGTCGTCCTCGTTTCGGGCGGGCCGCGGGACGGCAGGCACCACGTACACGGTCATCGCGCCGGGGACGACGTCGCAGGGGAAGCAGGGATGCACGCCGGCGGCCGCGTGCGCGCGCACGATCGCGATTCCTTCGGTTGTGACGGCAACCGTCTCGTGATCCGCGCGCGTGATCGCGCGCTCGACGCGGCGCAGGGCCGCACCCATTCGCGCACGCGCCTCGGCGATAGATTCGGTTTCGTCGCCGCCTACTGCGTCGACAAGATTTCGCGCGCGGATGGTCTCGTCATCGGCCCCGCGCCAGTCGAGGTTGCGGCCCAGATTCCCGGCCTGGCCTCCGCCTACCTCGAATTGCACGATGACGCGAGGATCGGGCGCCGCAGCGTCGATCACCGGAAGGCGTCCGGTGAGGCCGTCGCCAAACTGGACGACGCCCTTCTCGCGATCGACAGTGAAGACACGGTCGGCAGGTCCATAAAAGCTCAGGTCGCGGACGGGCTGCCAATCTTGCCATCCGTTGGTGCGTTCGAGAATTCGAATCTTGACGCTCTCTTCAATCGGCGGATGATCCACTTCGGACTTGCGTGTCCGCAGATCGGAGAGAATCACGCGATTGCCGGGAATCGGCAGCCAGCCGCCGGCGGGGATCTCGTGCTCCTTCGTCAGCCGGCGATGCGACGCGAGTGCGACATTCGCTTCGAGCGCAACCAACCGCGGCGGCGAAGAGTACGTGGCAGTCGATGCGCGCACCACAAGCGAATATGGCGTCGCGAGGGTGACGGGGTCGGGCGGTCCGTCCGGCGCCCAGTTGGCAGGCATCGGCAGCCGCACCACCCCCGACCGGCGGAGCCCCGCGGTACCGTCCTTGATCGCGGCGGCGGGCACGCTTGCCAGGCCGCCTGCGGTGCTTGGGTAGAGCCATTCCAGATCTGCGGGAGGCGGAACGTTGGCGACGGCTCTCGGCGACCACTCCGGAGGAAGTGCGGGCGCTTCCGGATCGAACGTCTTGCGATCGGGAACGTCAAGCTCGACCAGCAGCGCCAGTGGCTCGCCCGCAGGCGGTGCGACCGGCGGTTGCGTCAGCCAGAACACGAGCCGCACTTCACCACCATCGGCAAACAGCTCCGGCTTCCGAGCGAAATGCAGGTCCTCAGTTCGGTTGTGTCCGGCGACAAACAAATCGATGCGGGCGATAGCGAGCCGCGCCACAGCGTGGGCCGTCGTGAACACAACTCCCGAGCCCGGCCGATTGCGCCGCATCTGCGTCAACGCCGGAACCGTGGGTCCGCTGGCTGCCGAAAGGCTGAGCACGGCGCCCGCGATCTCGACCGGCAGTGGACTCTCGCCGAGCAGCGCCATCGACGCACGCACCAGCGAGTCCGGCGCCTGGTCCATCCAGAAAACGCGCTGCTCCAGCAGCCAGGCGTACAGTTCGACCAGCGTCACGCCGGGATCGACCGGAGCGTGCAGCGTCCACTGCCCGTCAGAGGCCTGCACGATGCGCCCGCGGATCGCGGTCGTCATCGACTGCCACTGCAGATCATCGAGCTGGATCGCTTCGATCGCCATTTACGGCCTTCCCGTCGTCCCGAGATAGTAAGGAAACACCAGGTTCTGCCTTGTGTTCGTGCTTCTCACCCGATACCCAATCGACACCGTGATGCGCGTCGCGTCTTCCGCATCCGCTTCCGCCGCGACCTGCTCGAGCTCGACCCGCGGCTCGAAGTCGCGCACCGCTTCCCGCACCGTCGTCTCCAGCAACCTCAGGTTGGCCACTGATCCGGGCACGAACACCATACGCGGCGCGCGGCTTCCGAACCCCGGCCGCATTACTCTCTGCCCCAACTCCGTCAGCAGCAGAATTCGCAGCGACTGCTCCACGTTCGGATCGCCTGCAACGTAGCCCAACCCGCCCGACTCGTCCGGGAGTATCGGGAACCGCCAACCGTTGCCGAGAAATTCTTTCGCCATCGTTCGTCCTCAAGCCGTCTTGGTCACCGTCGACAGCACCGCAGGCGTCAGCGGCGGAACCGGCGGGCCGCTCGGCGTGCCAGGCGCCGTGCAGTTGTGCGTGTGCGCGTTGAACAAGCCGAGAAACGTGGCGCCCTTCACCAGCGCCTCGGCGGCTGCGGCGCCCAGCTTGATCTGTGGAGCATCAATCGTGACCGACGCCGATCCCTTGATCGTCACCGCTCCGGTGTCGTCGAGCGTCACCGATTGCCCGGCGGCCGTCGTGACGATCACCTGGCCGGCCGTATCGTCGAGCGTCGCCGAATGACCTCCGACGCTGGTGAGCACGATCTTTTCTTTGCCGGACGTATCGTCGAACAGCAGTTCGTGGCCGCCGGAGGTGCGGAAAATCTTCTGGTTGATCTCCGGCTCATTGGCGCCGTCGGAGCGGCTGGTGGCCGGTTTGTCGACGCCGTTGTAGAGGCCGCCGAGAATAACCGGAAACCGCATGTCACCCTGGACAAATCCGACCAGCACCTCGTCGTTCACCTCGGGAACCCAGAAAGAACCATAGCCGCCGCCGGCGTAAAGCTGGGCCACCCGGCACCAGTCGCTGATCATGGTGGGGTCAAACCACGGGAACTTCACCTTCACGCGGCCTTCCTTCTCCGGGTCGTTGATGTCGACCACGACGGCCTCGCTAACGCCGTAATAGCGCTTATCGGTGCTGCGAGCCTTCGCCGTACCGTTCACTCGGTGCCTCCATCGAAAACGCGACGTACTTCGAAGTTCGTCAGATAGCCGCTGTTGTTCAGCGTGTGCTCGACCTTCTTGACGTAATACTGGCCGGTGAAGCGCTGGCCCAGGCCCTGCAGTTCCACGTTGTCACCCGGGCGCAAGTCGGGCAGGCCGATCACCTGACCGGCGCCCGTGATGAATTCGTAGGCTCGTTCGCGCAGCAACGAAATCGCCAGGTCCTTGGCTTCCTGCTCAGTGGCGATCGGCGCATCGACAACCACATCCTGCTTCCCCTTGAGATTGTCTTCCGCAGCTTGCGGTCCGCTGGTTCCTCCGCTGGTCGCACCCGGCAGATCAGCAGGCGTGGCTGTGTAAAATATGGCCTGCTTGGTGCGCGGATTCCAGCCGCGCACAGTCACCTTCGCCACCTGTCGAGACAGCGTCAGCTTCGGGTTGAAGTTCATCAGCGTCTTGCCCCACTCGAATACGTACACGCGGGTCCGCGAATCCTCGCGGCCATCGAGTGGTTTCACGAAAAACAGAGTGTCCTCGCCTGTGCCGGGATCGGTGAGCACGAAACAGTCGCGATCGCTGCGCGCCGCGCGCTCCTTCAGAAACTGCGCATCGTCCTGATTCTTCTGAATCACCAGGTCGTGCACCTCGCCTTCCTGCGTGACCTCGGCCTTCAGGCCGTTCCGCGACGCCACCGCCTGCGCAATCTCCCAGTCCGCCATGCCCTCGTACTTTTTGGTCTCGCCTTCAGCCGGTTTCGAATCGCGCAGTTGCAGCATGCCATCGAGGCCGCTGATGGCCAGCGTCGGCGGCCCGGACTCCGGAAACTTGGGCGACAGGCTCGAAATCTGCCCCACCACCATCGACAGGATGCGGTCCGCGTATCCCATCTGCACGTGCACGCGATTGCCGATATCGAACGTCGGCGTGTCGCTGTATTTGAACGACAGCGTTTTGTCGTCCCAGTTGTTGACCGTGAGTTCGAAGCTGGTCATGTTTTCCATGTCCATCACGACCTTTAAATCGAGCACGTCACCTTTTGATTCCGGGTCCAGCTCCACACCTTCGACCTCGATCTTGTAATTGGGCGCATAGTAGTCGGTCGAAGGCAGTCCGGATTCACGGGTCGATTCAAGAGCCACGGCGTTTCGCTGTTAGCGCAATCTCGGTAGCGTCAGTGTGGTCCCGGGAGCAAGAATTCTCGGGTCCTGAATTCCGTTTGCGCGCGCGATCTCGCGCCACACCGACACGTCGCGGTAAACCGCGCCGGCGATGCTCGATAGGGTGTCGCCACGGCGAGCCACGTAGCTCTTTTCGAAATCGGGCGACGCGGTCGGGCTTTCTTTGACCTGAATCTCGACGGGCCGGTATTCTTTGAGCACGACGCTCAATTTGGCCCGCAGCGGAACGCCTTCCGGCGTAAACAAAACGTACGTGATATTGAGACTCTCCATCACCCCGACGAACACCTGGGTGTCCCACGTGAACCGCACGATCGGAGGCGCGTGAAGATCGGTATCGAGCCGCATCAGGTCGCGCAGCTTATCGACATACTTCGAGCGCACGTCTTCAAGCGTGTCCGAGGTGTCGGCCAGCAACTCGGCTGTGAGCTTCTCGCTCGCGCCGCGGATGAACTGGATCGGCGGCGTCTCCAGGCCTGGAATCGCGATCTCCGCGAAGTTGTTCGTCTTCTGGACCTGGTATTCGGTGGGATTGAAGCGCAGGGGAATGATCGGATCGTCCACCGAGGGGACGAGGATTTCCAGATACGCCTTGACGAGTCCCTGGCCGAGGAGTGAAACCGGTGAAATCACGATTCGGCCTCCGAACCATTTTGGCCGCCGAGGCTGCGCTCCTTATCGGAATCGCGCTTGCGGGCCTTCGCTTCCGATTCCTCGCGGGCCCAGCGGCGCATGTTCTTCAGGAACATCCGGCCGAAAGCGGCCTCGTCGCCTTCGCCTTCCACGTCGAAGCGTACTTCGAGATTTTGAATCGTGACCATTACATGACTCCCGGTGGAGACAGAGGAACCTGCAAGAGGCCCTCGTGCGCGATCTCAATCGATTCGATCGCGACGGCATTGGTGGTGGCATGCAGCTCGGGTCCGGTCCACTTGACCGCGAGGCCGGCGCGAAAAGTCCATGCGATCGCGGGCAGCCCGCTCGGCGTGAGCAGCAGAATCGCTCCGTCGCGCCGGGCGCCGAGCGACTGCGTGAGGCCCGCCTTGTACCAGAAAAACAAGCCAGGGTCCCGGACCACGCCGCGGCTCAGTGTGATCCGGCTCCAGGAGTGGCGCACCGGCAACTGGTGGACAAAGTCGTTGACGCCACCTTCGGGATAAGCCGTCACTTCGAGTTCCGCGCCGAGACCCTTGGCTTCCTGAAATTGTCCGGCCGCAATCAGCGTGATGATCAGCGACTGCGCCGGCGGCAGGTACGCATCGGTCGGATCGAGCGTGACGAGAAATCGATAGGCGGGCAGGGGAAGCTCAATCATGACTCGAATATCTCCAGACCTTGATCCGCGCTCAGCGAAACGCGCAGTAGTATGAACTCCATCGGTACGGCCGGCGCAAGCTCGATCTCGCAGAGCATCCGTCCCAGGTCCTGCTCTTCCGGTGGATTCGTTTCTGCGTCGCACTTCACCAGGAACGCCTCTTCCGGCCGCGCGCCCTGCAGGGCTCCGGCGCGCCAGGCCTCGAGTAGAACGGTGGTGATCGCGCGCACCAGCGTGAGCCACAACTCAGGCCCGTTAATGTCGAACACCAGCGGCTCGGCCACGCGGCGGATCGCGCGCACCAGCCTGTGAATCAGCCGTCTGTGAGCGATGAACGTCGACAGATCGCCGCCGAGCGTTCGGCCGCCCCACACGACGATTCCTCTTCCCGGCATGCAGCGCAGCAGATTGACGCCGGCTTCGTTGAGCAGCGCCTGCTCGCTACGATCGAAACCGGTCGTGACATCGACGACTTCGAACATCGGCGCATTCGCCGGCGTATGATGGGCGCCGCGCAAACGATCGAGCCGGCTGATGACTCCCGCCACGTGCCCGCTGGGCGGCACAACGCGCACCGGGTGCGCAATCCCGCCTTTCGGATCGGGAATTCGCAGACGGGGATGATAAATCGCGGACGCGCGCAGCGCTTTGTCCAGCTCGCCTGCTTTGCGCTCGCCCGCGTAGGCAAGCGCGGCGTTGGCGTCCTGCACATCCGGCGGCAGGTCGATCAGCACCATGCGATCATGCAAGTCCTCAGCTTTTTGAATCGCCTCGTTCAACACCTCAATTTGTTCTTCCTGGACGTTGAGGTCGGTGTAGAGATCGGGCAAAGCAACGAGCGCAATTTCGGGTTCCTCAGAGAGTATCCGTATCGCGTCCAGATAATCGACGCGGCTCGGCGCCGGATCGACACCGCCGGCCAGCGTCACCATCCACTCGCGCTGGCGCGGCCCGAGCGGCTGCGGGCCTTGCGCTTCAAGACCGATCGGCAGGACGCGGATGAGGCGCGACCGCTCGGCTACGCGCTCCTCCAACAGCTCTGGTTCAATTCCCGGCAAGTACTCGACCGGCTCGTCGGGCGCCTCGACCACCACATCCACCTCGGGCGTCCCGGAAAATCCTTCGAGCCGATACTGCACGGTCACCTGTGTGCCGTTCGCCCATGCACCCGGGCTCGAGCCTTCGAAGCGATACTGTCCGAACCGGAAGCCCGCTGGAAATCCAGCCTGCCGGATGCCGGCAGCATCGAGCGCGCCCACCTGCAGCACCACGCCGGCCGTGGCGACAGGCGTCGCGGGACTCGGATCGCCCGTGAGCCGCACCACCCAGGCGACCTCGCCGCCGTTCTCGAAGTAGCCGCGGATCGAGTACGGCGTTTCGAGTTGCGCGTCGAGGCCGCCGAAGGTGGCCAGGTAGGCACGCCATCCTTCGACCCGCACAGTGGTTCCGAGCGGGCCGCGACGCGTCCGGCCCGTGAACGCCGCCACATCGGATCGAAGGGGCGACTTCTCGGGCTCGCGCGGCTGCACGGTGAAGTACAGCCCGGGTGCTTGCGGGGCAGAGGTCATGCTTGTCCGTCAGTGTCCAGACCCTCGTGGCAAATTTCGAGGGTCTCCATCGAAATCTCGTTGTTCTTGGCGTTCAGGCCCGGCCCCGTCCATTTGCACGGATAGCCGCGCTTGAAGTTCCACCGCATCACTTCCTGGCGGTTTTCATCCAGCAACAAGACCGAGCCGTCGGTGCGGTGCACCTGGCCGTTCATGCCTTCCAGAATCCAATTCCAGAACGCCAGGTCCCCGATGATTCCGCGCTTGAGCATGATGTTGGTGAACTTCTTCAGGCCCGGAATCTTCCGGACGGTGATGTCC
>JBOGMR010000830.1:0-9576 GCA_050746825.1 Bryobacteraceae bacterium
GGGTTCCGTGGCTGCTCGCCCCGCTCGTGTTCCTGCGCCCGCGCGTCTATCCTTCCTACGCAGCCGCCACCATCACCGGCGCGCTGCTCCCGTACGCGCTAGTTAACTGGCACCCTGCGGCCGGCGGACCGGGGGCGCAAACCATCAGCCTCTGCGTGCGCTTTTTCCTCGCCTTCGCGCTTGCTGTCACTTCGTGGCTGGCGGCTGCTTCCGTGATCGAGAAGGTCCGGGCTGCGCCTCAACAACCGCCGGCGGCAGACCTTCCGTCACCCATCGCACCACCGTCTCGCGCCCATGACGCTCAATGAGCGTCTTCACACGGTCCCGCTGCCGCTCTCCGGCAAGCTGCCGCGCGAGCCCCTCGCGAAACCAGTCGGGCAGCCCCGGCTTCGCGTTCTGCTCGATCAGAACGTGCGCCAGCTCGTGCCGCAGCGTCCCTTCCGTCTTTCCCGCAGGCTGCAAACGCACCACGCTCCCGCGCGTCGACCCCGCCACTCTGCCTGACTCTCCGGTCGCATCGCGAAACGTCGCAACCGACGGATACACCTCAATCCGCGGCCGTCCCGCGTATCGCAGCGTCACGCTGCGCTCGAGTTCGTTCGCGAGCCGGTCCGCCATCGCGACTAACCGCTGATCGGAATTCGGCTCCGTCGTCAGCACTTCGACGCGCTCGCCGCCCAGCGCCTTCCACTCGAAACCCGCGCCATGCACGCTCACCACCGTGCCCGGGTAATAGTGGTCGAGAATTTTCCGAAACGTCAGGCCCTGCTTCCCCATCTGCTCCGCGCCTGCCTGGCATAGTCCCACACCGTGTCCCGCGCCTCGTCCGTGAAGCAGCACTTGATCGCCGGCGGTGCGCACCTCGAACAGATCACTGCGCATCACGTTCCAGCCTAGATTTTTCCCGGCCCACGAGCGCAAATCCGCGATGGCTCCCACCCGCGTGCCGATTCGCACCTGAGACACTCGCCCCGACGGCGTGCGCGACAGCACAACCAGAGGGCCGCCGAGCGCCGATTTTGGAATCTTCGCGTCCCACTCGACTCGCAGGCAATATGGATCTCGGCGCCGATGCAAATACGGCTCGAACTTGCCGCCGGGCCATGCCACCGCTGCCGACTCGATTTGCCCCCCGCAGTTCGCCGTGTAAAACGTGGACGCCGGCGATCCGCGATACCACACCATCAGCGCCGCTGTCGCTTTTACCGCCTCATGCAGCCGTGCCGGCGCCATTCCCGGCCGATAGTCCTGGCAGTGTGTCGTCTCGCAGAAATCGTAGCCCTCGCTCTCGTGCCGCCCTCGAAATCGGAAGGCGTACGTTCGGACCGCGACCGCCATCGCTTTCTGCGCCTCTTCCGGCGTGAACCCGCCGCTCTCGCCCGACAACACCTTCACGACGTAATCTTCCAGGTCCAATCGCAGCGGCGTGCGCCGGTCGTGCACCTTTACCGTCACCTCGGCCGACAGAAGAACCACCACCCAAAGCGGCCCCATACTTCCAGTCTACAGACGAATTGACGGCCGCTCCGCTAACCATGCTGTGATACGCTGGCGTGGAGGTGACGCAGTGAACGTCAGAAGACTGTTGCACATCGTATCCATCGCATTTGCATTTGTGCTGGGAGCCTGGATGATGAGGAATTCCGCCGATGCGGCCAATGGGTCGCGAGTTTTCGAAATGAGAACGTATACGACATTGGATGGAAGACTCGACGCACTGCAGGCGCGCTTCCGCAACCACACGACCAAGCTGTTTGAGAAGCACGGGATGACGAACATCGGCTACTGGGTGCCGCAGGACGGGCCGGAGTCGAAAAACACGCTGATCTACATCCTGGCGCACTCGAGCCGCGATGCGGCCAAGAAATCGTGGGACGGGTTCCGGAGCGATCCGGAGTGGAAGAAGGCGCAAGCGGCGTCGGAGGCTGACGGCAAGATCGTCGCCGGCGTCAAGTCGGTGTTCATGGACGCGACGGACTACTCCGCCATCAAGTGAACACCCGTCAGGCGCACGCTACGTCCGCTTGATCATCTCGATGTCGAGCGTGATGGTTACCTCGTCACCCACTACGACTCCGCCGGCGTCGATTGTCCGGTTGTAATTCACTCCGAAATCTTTGCGGTTGATTTTCGTCGTTGCGGTGGCGCCGACTCGGCTTCTGCCGCCTTGGCTCACCTCAGCCGACGGCCCCTCGACGTCAAGCACAACCTGTTTGGTGACGCCGCGCAAGGTGAGATCGCCGGTGACTTTCAACCGGCCAGCACCGGCTGGCTCAACCTTCTTCGAGCGGAAAGTGATCGTGGGGTGTTTGCCGACCTCGAGGAAATCGGCGGTCTTCAAGTGCGCATCGCGTTTGGGCTCGCGCGTGTTGACCGTAGTCGCGTCGATCGTGACATCGACGGTCGCAAGCGTGGGATTCGCCGGATCGTAGTCGACCGTTCCCCGCACTCCGGAGAATTCACCCCGGACGTTTGAAACCATCATATGCCGCACGGAGAAGTGCGCCGCCGAATGCGCGGAGTCGATCTGCCAGGATGCGGCCGGGACGATCCCCGCGCCAAGCAGGACGGTAGATAGGGTGCACAGCAGTTTTTGCATCTCTATGATCGACGCTGCAAGCGCGTTCACCGTTACACGGGGGGGGCGTGGGGTGGCCGTCTCCCTGGCCTAATCGGTCAGCATGAGCGCGCTGTTCAGCGTGTAGGCCAGGAACCTCGCCTTGCCATCTGCAATCCGCAATTGAAAAATCTCCGTGGCGTCACCGTTCGCAAACGTTGTCCGATACGTCGCGGTCGCGAAAGCACCCTGTGGGTCGTAGTGTACCTGGTAACCGATCCGGCCGGCCGATTGCAGCCTTCCCATCTTGCGGCGCACCCGCGTCAGAAACTTGCGGTGTGTGTCGCGGTCCAAACTTCTCTGGTACACCGGAGCGAGATCGTTGTAGATGGCGTCGAATTCATCGGAGTTGAGGCGGCGGTGAAACTGTTCAACGGCAGCGTCCACTTCTTTGTAATTACGGACTGGATTGCAGGCGGCCAGGCCGCCGGAAAGAAATGCGATGAAGCGGCGACGGTTCATACGCCTCGTCATCCTATCAGTTCCTCCGTGGAAGCGCCCAGCAGCCCTGCGTGCGGCGAAAGTGCAAATACAATTGAGGATTGACATCGTCCGCTTGTTTGATATACTGAACCTTCTAATGTCGTACGGCTACGCCAACTCGTTTACGTGCCGGTTTTGGGGCTTTGCCCTGGGCCGGTAGAGTGGCGTTGGTCCGGTATAAAGGCAGTCCAAAAAGCCAACCCACTCGCTGTGAGTGGGTTTTTTATTTGCAGCGAGGAAACCAGAAATGATCATCTCTATGCGGCCCCACGCAACCAAAGAGGAAATCGAGCACGTCTGCGAGCGCATCCGCGAGTTCGGATACAAGCTGCATTCCATCCAGGGCGAGGAGCGGGTTGTCATCGGCGTCATTGGCGTAGGAGACGTCACGGCGTGCCTGGAGTCGCTGGAAGCGACACCCGGCGTCGAGAGCGCCGTTCGGATTTCTGCGCCGTACAAGTTCGTGAGCAAGGAATTTCGGAAAGACCATTCGCGCGTGCCGGTCAACGGCCTGGAAATTGGCGGCGACGACTTCATCGTAATGGCGGGACCCTGTTCGGTCGAGAGCGAGCGCCAAATCATGGAGACGGCCGAAAGTGTTGCGCAGGCCGGAGCGCGCATTCTTCGCGGTGGAGCATTCAAGCCGCGCACCTCGCCCTACGACTTCCAGGGCCTGGAACTCGAAGGCCTGCGCCTGCTACGCAAAGCCAAGGAAGCGACCGGCCTTGCCATCATCACCGAAGTCATGAGCGATCGCGACGTCGGCATGGTGGCCGAATACGCGGACATTATGCAGATCGGCGCCCGCAACATGCAGAATTTCGCGCTGCTCAAAACGCTCGGGAAATGCGGCCGGCCGGTGCTGCTCAAGCGCGGTCTCAGTTCGACGATCAAGGAACTCCTGATGTCGGCCGAGTACATCGTGGCGCATGGCAACTCGGACGTTCTGCTGTGCGAACGCGGCATCCGCACCTTCGAGACCGCCACGCGCAACACCTGCGACATCGCGGCGATTCCCGTGCTCAACGAAATGAGTCATCTGCCGGTGATCCTCGACCCGAGCCACGCCACAGGCAAGCGCAGCCTGGTTCCATCGCTGGCGCGGGCCGGCGTGGCGATCGGCGCGGACGGTTTGCTGGTCGAAGTCCACCCCTGTCCCGAGAAGGCCGTCAGTGACGGAGCCCAATCGCTCACTCTCGATCAATTCAGCGCGATGATGCGGCAGTTGGCGCCCTTTATCGAGCTGTGGAAACAATCGCGCTCGGCTACGGCCATGGCGACCGGGTAACGCGGCGCGCCGTGGCAGCTTCCAATCGCGTCTACTGGATGGTCGGAGCCGGCTGCGCGGTAGCCGTGATCGCCGCGACGCTCTATTGGCGTGAGCGTTCGACCACGCCCGCGACGCTGATGTCGCGGCTGCCGGCGAGCAGCGCCGCCGTGCTCGGCGTCGACTTCCAGGCTTTGCGCCGGGCGGGCATCCTCGATCTGCTCGCGGGCGCCACCGTCGAAGAGGAAGCCGAATACAAAACGTTTCTCGCCAAGACGGGGTTCGACTATCGCCGTGATCTCGATTTCGCGGTCGCCGCATTTGACGCCGGCGCCACCTTCATGCTGGTTCGCGGTCGCTTCGATTGGAAGAAACTGGAATCCTACGCGAAGGACCAGGGCGGCGGCTGTTTCAACGCGCTCTGCCGCATGGCGGGCAGCCGTCCGGAACGGAAGATCTCCTATTTTCCGCTGCGTTCGTCGCTCATGGCGCTGGCGGTCAGTCCGGATGATTTCGCCGCCTCACGGCTCAATGAAAGCGGCCATTCGCAAGGCGCGCTCACGATCCCGGCCGAGCCAGTGTGGCTTCGCCTCACCCCCGCGGCGCTCAAAAACACGGACGGCCTGCCGCCCGGTACGCAGCTTTTCGCCAAGGCAATGTCCGAGGCCGAGAATGTTCTGCTATCGCTCGGCGCGGCGCCACAGAGTGGAGGCGGCTTCGAGGCCCGGATCGAAGTGACCTGCCGCAGCGAGCAGGACGCTTCGACCCTGCACGCCAGCCTGGACAAGATCACGCATGTGCTGCGGGAGATGATCGCGAAGGAGAAGCAGAAGCCGAATCCGGCCGATCTCAGCGGCGTGCTTACCGCGGGTCAGTTTCGTCGTGAGAGCCGCAAGGTACTGGGGCGCTGGCCGATCGAGCGCGCGTTCCTTGAATCGTTGGCCGGCAGGTCGTGACCCTTGGCGAAAATGGGCGGGGTGCTGTGTTCGGGCAACATTGTGATGGACGTGCTTGTGCGCCCGGTCGACAGCATGACATGGGGAGCATCCATTTGGGTCGATTCCATAGGACGGGGGATGGGTGGAAACGGCGCGAACACCGCGTGCACCATCGGCGCGTTGAGTGGAAGCGCGCGTTTACTCGGAATGGTCGGGCGTGATGAGTTCGGCGGCTGTCTGCTGGCGAAACTGCGCGCGGCGGGTGTGGACACACGCTACGTCGGGCGATCGCGCGGCGCGACGTCGGCCACTGTGGGGCTCGTGAAGAGCAATGGGGATCGGATGTTTCTGCATCAGCCCGGCGCGAGCCTCGAAGTTTTTGCCGAGACGATCCAGTTCTCCGGCAAACGCGTCCAGGGTATGACTCACTACCACCTGGCAAGTCCGTTTGCTTTGCCCTTGTTGCGGCCCCGTCTGGCGGAAACGCTGCGCAGCGCGCGGAACGCAGGCCTCACTACGTCGGTCGACACGCAGTGGGATTCGCGCGGTAAATGGATGGAAGACTTTGCGCCTGCGCTGCCGCACATCGATCTGCTCTTCGTAAATGAAGATGAATCGCGCCTGCTGACCGGAAAGGCCGATCCGCTGGCGGCTGCGCAGGAGTTTTTGCGGCGTGGTGCGCGCACCGTGGTGGCGAAGTTGAGTGCGCGGGGCTGCGCGGTGATTACAAACGGGGGTGTGGTCCGGCAGCGTTCCTTCGCCGTTCCGGTGGTGGACACGACTGGCGCAGGCGATTGCTTCGTGGGCGCTTACTTGAATGCGCTGCAGCGCGCCTGTGAGCACGACGAGGCGGCGCGCTTTGCCTGCGGCGTCGCGGCGCTCACGATTCAGAAACTGGGAGCGGTTGAAGGACTACTGCCGCTCGACGAGACAAAGCGAGCGATCGCCGCCATGGACGAGCGCCGCTGATTCCGCGTACCGGTCCATGGTGCTACAGATATTTTTTCAGCCAGTCCCGCACTTCCTGGTAGAAGTACTTGCTGTCCTCGCCGCGCATGATCCAGTGATTGGCCTCTGGAAACACGACCAGCCTGCTTGGAATTCCGAGGCGCTGCAAGACGCTCCAGTTCTCCAGCGTCTGATTCAGCGGCACGCGGAAGTCGCGCTCGCCGGCCGTCAGCAGGATCGGCGTCTTGAAATTCTTCGCGAGGCGAATCGGATTCTGTTCCCGCCACACCGGGCCCTGTTCCCACACCGGTCCGCCGTTATTGACCTCGCGATGATAAATTCCGTCGCTGGTGCCCCACTGCGATTCCAGGTTGATGAGGCCCGCGTGTGAGATCAGGCATTTGTAGCGGGTCGTGGTGGCCTGCAGCCAGTTGGCAAGATGGCCGCCATAGCTCGCGCCACCGGCCGCCTGCCGCGATCCATCGATGAACGCAAAGCGGCGGATGGCTTCGTCGGCCGCTTCGTTCAACTCGTTGCCGGGCGTAAGCAGCGGATCGTTCTGGATGTTCTGCGCGAACGTCTCGCCGAAGCCGGTTGATCCGGTGTAGTTGGTCAGCAGGATGACGTAGCCGGGCGCAGCCAGCAGGTGGTAATTCCAGCGAACGAAGAACTGGTCGCGCCACATGTTGTGGGCGCCGCCGTGAATCAACACGAACAGCGGATACTTCTTCGATTCATCGAAGGTCGGCGGCAGAACGATCATGTTGTGAATGCGGCGTCCGCGCTTGCTCGTGAACCAGAAATGACGCAGCGGCTGCCAGTCGATCTGGGAGGCGGCCTCGGGATTGAAGCTGGTTAACGCCTGATGCTTGCCGGAGACGGGATCGATGCGCACCACCTCGGCCGGGTTGACGGCGCTCTCCCAGTTCGCAATCAGCACGGGAGAGGAAGCCTGCGCCGGCGCCGACAGGCGCGTGTACACACCCAGCGACATGTCGAAAGCCGGTTTGACCTCGCCGCCACGCGTCGGCGCCTCGAACAGCTTCTCGTGTCCCGAATCCTCCGCCAGGAAATACACTCGGCGGCTGTCGGGCGTGACGCCAAAGGTGTTGACGGAACGATCGAATTTGGCGGTGATGACGGTTCGCTCGGCGGGATTCGGCCAATCGAACATCGCGAGGCGGTCGAGCGTGTAGGCGAAGCGGCCTTTGAGATTGGCCAGGCAATATAGCGCTTTACCGTCGGGCGAGAAAGCGGGGTTGCTGTAATTGTCGTCGCCGCTGGTCAGGCGTTTTGGCTCGCCGCCCTCGGCCGGCGCCTGGTAAAGTTGCGTCGTTGAGAACGCGTAGGCAGACTGGTGTCGACTGGTGGTGGCCGCGAAAACGACGGAACGTCCGTCGGGCGCCCAGGCCGCGTGCAGTTCCTCACCCGTGTCCGACTGGCTTCCGCCGAATCCCGCTTCGGCGGCGAGCTTTGTGTTCGCAAGTACATCGCGCGCGGTTCCAGGGGAGTCCACCGGCTGCACCATCAGGTGCGCACGGCGATCGTCGAGCCAACGATCCCAATAGCGAATCGGGAACGAGTCGTACACGTTGGCGCTGTATTTCCGGGCGCGCCGCTCGCTCGCCGCCTTGCGATTGGCGGCGTCATCGACGGCGCCGGGGTAAACGCGGCTGGTGAACAGCATCGCTTTGCCGTCGGGGCGCCACACCGGCGTCGACGCGCCGGTCGAGATGTTCGTCAGCCGGATCGCTTCGCCGCCCCCGGCGATGTCGAGCAGGTAAATCTGCGCGGCTTCGTCTCCCTCGCGCTGCGTGGCGAACGCGATGCGGCGGCTGTCCGGACTCCACGCCACGTCGCTTTCGGCGCCGCGCGTGAAGGTGAGCCGTCGCGGCTTGGCGCTCCCGTCGGCGGGCACGATCCAGAGATCGCTCATTTGATCTTTGGCGTCGTAAGCGGGTTCGGTCACGGGGAAGACGACCCACTTGCCGTCGGGGCTGGCGGCCGGCGCGCCGATTCGCTTCATGAGCCACATCGTTTCGTGTGTAATGACGTTTTTGGCGTCGAGCGCCGCGACGGCCAGCAGCGCGAAAACGGAAATAAGCCTCTGAAGCTGCATATAGCCGCCAATATAGCATCGCGGCTGGAATAGCCGCCCGGCCGGTAAACCCAATGGCGTGGGAATCGTCTAATCCGGTGAATGCAACAGACGGCCACGAGCCATGTGATCGCGGCGTCGGGGAAAGGTCACGCTATCGAGCGCGAAGACTTCAACGCGGTTGCGCGCCTTTATTGGCCGAGGATTTTTCGTTTCGCCCTGGCCTCAGTGCGCGATCGCGATGCCGCGGAGAACGTGGCGCAGGATTGTTTTCTGAAGGCTTACCGAGGATGGCCGTCGTTCCGGGGCGACTCGAGCGTTCAGACCTGGCTCATGCAGATTGCGATCAACCTGATCCGGGATCACATGCGCAACCAACGGCTCCGATTCTGGCATCGGACGCAACGCTCGGCGGCGGAAATGGGGGACGCTAGCGATTGGATTCCGGACGGGCACCTGACTCCGGAGGCGAGCGCGCTGGTGAAAGAACGGGTCGAAGCAGTATGGAGCGCCACCGGCAGCTTGACCGAGCGGCAGCGGACGGTATTTCTGCTGAGGTTCGTGGAAGATATGGACCTGCTCGAAATTGCCGCGGCGACCGGGATGAGAGAAGGAACCGTGAAGGTGCATCTGTCGCGCGCGGTGCATGCCGTTCGCGAGCGAATCGGGAGTGCGAAATGAAGCAGCAGCATTTGTCGTCGGAACAGATTTCGAGGACGCTGATCGGCGAGAGCACGGCCGAGGAGAATCAGCACGTCGCCCAATGCCCGGAGTGCGGAGTCGAACTGGCCCGGCTGCGGAGCGCAATTTCGTCGTTTCGCGATTCAGTGCGGGAGTGTGGCACGCGAGTTCAAAGGGAGTGGCAGCCGGTCGAGGCGTCGCCACGGCTCCGGACCTATTGGGCGCGGTGGTGTCTGGCGGCAGCAGCATTGCTGCCGTTGGTGGCGGTACCAATTCAAAAAAGCAGACTGGACCGGCAGCGCGATTCGGAACTTGCCAGGGCGGATGCCCTCCTGATGGAGCGTGTGGACGAGGCCGTATCGCGGACGGTTCCGGCGCCTATGGAGCCGCTGATGAAACTGATATCAATAGAGGGAGAAGTTCGATGAGACAACGGGCTTTGAGGCTGAGCGTGGTCTTGCTTTTCACCGGATTGACGGCGGCTGGGCAGAATGTGTACTCGCCCTGGACCAGTGATGTTCTGATGAAACGCATGGCACAGTCG
>JBOGMR010000831.1:0-7003 GCA_050746825.1 Bryobacteraceae bacterium
CGCCCGCTCCGCCTTCAGCTTCCTCGAAGCCGCCAGCGCGCCCGAAGACCTCATCGAAGCCTGCGCCGATCGCGGCATCGGCGCCATCGCCCTGCTCGACCGCGACGGCGTCTACGGCGCGCCGCGACTCCACCTCGCCGCGAAGAAAGCCGGAATCCGCGCGCACATCGGAGCCGAAGTCGCCTGCACCGGCGGCCGCCGCTACCCGCTGCTCGCCGAAACGCGCGAAGGCTATCGCAATCTGTGCCGCCTGATCACGCGCCTCAAGCTGCGCGCGAAAAAGGGCGAAGGCGCCGCCACGCCCGAAGAGCTCGCCGAGCTCGCGAGCGGCCTCATCTGCCTCTCGTCCACGCCCGACCAAAGCCTGATCGATATCTTCGGCCGCGGCCATATCTACGTCGAGCTCCAGCGCCACTTCGATCGCGAGCAGGAAGCGCGCAACCAGGCCGCCATCGAAACCGCGCGCCGCCTCAAGCTCCCGCTGCTTGCGACCAACGGCGTCTCCTTCGCCACTCCCGCGCAGCGCGAAGTCATGGACGTGTTCACCTGCCTGCGCCACAAAGTGAAGCTGGCCGGCGCCGGCCGCCTCCTCGCGCGCAACGCCGAACGCTACATCAAATCGCCCGAGGAGATGGCGCGCCTGTTCGCCGGCGTGCCCGGCGCCATCGCCAACACCCGCGAACTCTCCGCGCGCCTCGGCTTCACGCTCGCCGACCTCGGCTACGAATTCCCGCGCTACCCCGTCGGTCCCGGCGAGACCATGATCTCGTTCCTCCGCCAGCGCACCGATGAAGGCGCGCGCCGCCGCTATCGGCCCTATCACGAGCGCGCGCGCCGCCAGATCGAGCGCGAGCTGGCGCTCATCGAAAAGCTGAAGCTCGCCGGATATTTCCTGATCGTTTGGGACATCGTGAATTTCTGCCGCGACCGCGGCATCCTGGTGCAGGGGCGCGGATCGGCCGCCAATAGCGCCGTGTGCTATTCGCTCGGCATCACCGCGGTCGATCCGGTCGGCATGGAGCTGCTCTTCGAGCGCTTCCTCTCCGAAGAGCGCGGCGAGTGGCCCGACATCGATCTCGACCTGCCCAGCGGCGACCGGCGCGAGCGCGTCATCCAGTATGTCTACGAACGCTACGGCCGCCGCGGCGCCGCCATGACCGCCAACGTCATCACCTACCGCGGCCGCCTGGCAGCGCGCGAGGTCGGCAAGGTGCTGGGATTCGAAGAGGACGAAAGCGCGCGCCTCGCCAAACTCGCCGCCGAGTGGGAATGGAAAGATCCGCGCGACACTCCCGAGCACCGCTTCCACCTTGCAGGACTCGATCTGGGCGACCCGCGCGTGCGCAAGTTTCTCGATCTCTACGTCGGCGTGCAGGATCTGCCGCGCCACCTCGGCCAGCACTCCGGCGGCATGGTCATCTGCCAGGGCGAGCTCGACGCGGTCGTGCCGCTCGAGCCGGCGTCGATGCCCGGCCGCGTCGTCGTTCAGTGGGACAAGGACGACTGCGCCGATCTCGGCATCGTCAAAGTGGATCTCCTCGGCCTCGGCATGATGGCGGCGCTCGAAGAAACGCTCGTGATGGTGCGCGAGTCGTATGGCGAGGATGTCGATCTGGCGCATCTGCCGCAGGACGATCCCAAAGTCTACGCCGGGATCCAGGCCGCCGACACCGTGGGCTTGTTTCAGATCGAGAGCCGCGCGCAGATGTCCTGCCTGCCGCGGCTCCGCCCCGAAAAATTCTACGACCTGGTGGTGGAAGTCGCCATCATCCGGCCGGGACCGATTGTCGGCGAGATGGTGAATCCGTATCTGCGGCGACGTCAGGGCAGAGAGGCGCCCGAATGCCTTCACCCCTCGCTGGAACCCGTCCTGCGCCGCACGCTCGGCGTCCCGCTGTTTCAGGAACAGCTCCTGCGGATCGCGATGATCGCGGCCGGATTCACCGGGGGACAGGCCGAAGAGCTGCGCCGCGCGATGGGCTTCAAGCGTTCCGAGAAACGCATGCGCGAGATCGAGGGCAGGCTGCGCGAGGGCATGACGCGCAACGGCATTAGCGGAGAGGCGCAGGAGAAGATCGTACAATCGATCACCTCGTTCGCGCTCTACGGATTTCCCGAGTCGCATGCCGCCAGCTTCGCGCTGCTCGCCTACGCGAGCGCCTATCTGAGGCACTACTATCCGGCGGCGTTCACCGCCGCGCTGCTCAACAACCAGCCCATGGGTTTCTACCATCCGGCTACCCTCGTCAAGGATGCGCAGCGGCACGGTGTGCGTGTGCTGCCCGTGGACGTGACGCGCTCCGGCTGGCTGTGCACGCTCGAAGAGAAACGGCTGCGCCTCGGCTTTCGCTACGTGCGAGGGTTGCGTGAAGACGCCGGCCGCGCCATCGTGCGCGAACGCATGCAGCGCCCGTTCGACGGCGTCGGCGATCTGGTCAATCGCGTGAGAGAGCTGCGCAAAGACGAGATCCGCAAGCTCGCCGCAGTCGGCGCGCTCAATCCGCTCGAGACCAGCCTTCACCGCCGCGGCGCTTTGTGGGACGTCGAGCGCGCCGCCCGCCACGCCGGACAGCTGCTCGACAAGACTGCGCCACTCATGCCCGCGCACGCAAGCCCGCTGCGATCCATGACGCCGCCCGAGCGCCTCATCGCAGACTTCCACGGCACAGGCCTCACCGTGGGCCGCCACCCCATGGCCTACCGCCGCGCCGAGCTCGATGCGCGCCTCGTCTGCCGCGCCATCGATCTCAAACAAATCCCCAACGGCCGCCGCGTCCGCGTCGCCGGCAGTGTCATCGTCCGCCAGCGCCCCGGCACCGCCAAAGGTTTCGTGTTCCTCAGCCTCGAAGACGAAACCGGCATCGCCAACGTCATCATCGAGCCCGACACCTACGATCAATTTCGCCTGGAAGTCACCAACTCACCGTACGTGCTGGTCGACGGCATGCTGCAAAACCTCGACAATGTGATGTCCGTGAAAGCCCGCATCATCGAAGCCCTGCAGCCCGGCGTCGCCGCCATGTCCCACGATTTCCATTAACAGTTCTTGAAGCTCGCTCACTTGACAGTCAAGGCACGCTGGAGCGTCAGCCCCGAAACCAGTTTGCGGAGGAGCCGAAAGGTACGATGATGAATGAATATCCATCTGAGACATCTGAGACAAAAGACGAACTTCCGAAACCTCCTGTGGGCAATGTCTCAACCGCGAACATTTTATGTCCTTGGAGCGGGAGCCTCCTTTGGCCTTCTTCCGCTAATACCGCAGATGCGATCAGGGATCAAGAAGAGGTACCTCGAATCCGGGATTTTTCCAGCAGCCCAAAGCCCACGCATTGATTTACGTGATCGGGTAATCGGCAGGGCTCCGCCGGAACCCTGGGACTTGCACGAGGAACTCCTCCAGAACATCCCACCCGCTGCTCTGAACTTTTTCGTACAACACGAATTGTATCTACCTGTCGAATCTATCGCTCCGCCGCACTACGCCGTTTTCGACGTAGTCGGCGCACCGGCTGTACTATTCAATTTCAATCTCGATGGACTTGCATCTACGTGCTGCGCGAGCCGTCACATCGTGCTCGAACCGCACGGGCACATCGATCCTATTTGGTTTGAAGACCAGTACGAGTATTGGCGCGACGCGGCGACCGTATTCGATGTCGCACTGCCCCAAACTCCAAAGGTGCTAATCTCACCGGAGCCGAGCGATAATCGTTCAGAAACCAGTCTACAAAAGGGCACGACAGCTATTCCGTCACTCGCCAGCAATGCTGATTGTCGGATACTCATTTGGTAGAATAAACGGCCACCTCGATGATTCTGCATCCTGGCAGTTCTTTGTTGACCTGCTGAAGGCGTATCCAAAGCGAACGTTCGTTCTTTCACCGTTTCCTGAGGAACTGGCCGACACCCTGCGCCAAAGTTTATCGTCGAATTGTGTGGTGGGTATACCCGTATACTGGGAAACACTCGCTACGACAATAATTGCTACAACTGGCCGATCCCGAAAACTGCCTTCTGAATGGACAGACAAACAGTTGGACGATTTTGTTTATCAGTACGAACGGGCGATGGATCTCAGATAGGAGCTCGCAACATTGGCCGAGGAACTCAAGTCTGGGCTCGGCAGGGTGTCATCCCGGTGGCCGAAATGAGGTCATGCCTCAGCAAAGCCGTCGGCACGAATGAAAACCTCCACTACTTGAGCACGCGTGTGGCGATAGAGCGAGTTATCCAAGCCAAGCAAGACTATCAGCGCCGTCACGGTGTGGCCGGTACGCGATGAGATAGTTCTCGAAGCCGTTCACTTGCCACAGCCGGACTCCCGCATGCTTTCCTTGCCGGATCTTGCCCGACGCGCCAATGCCGGGAAACTCGGCGAGTTGGGCGTAGGTTTCTTTCACAGAATCCCGAAAGCGCTTCGCGGTATCGAGGCTCGCGTGGCTCGGCGAGGTAGACGTAGTGCGCGATAAAGTCCCGCCGAGCGGCTGGGCGTTGAACTACCCGAGCCATCACTTCGGTTTCGAAGACTTCCGCTTTTGCAATAATTGAAGCGCTTCGCGCTCCATCGCGGCAAAATCTTCCGGGCTCACTTCAACGTAATCGCCGCTCCGTTCGGCCTCGTCGAGAAGAGTCTCCAGACGCCTTACAACGTGCTCGTCGATTGGAAGGGCCTCTCCCTGATTCACCCGCTCGAGAAGCTGAGCTTCGGTGCGGACGAGTTCCTCGACAAAGGCATCGGCACTGGCAAAGCGTCCGGTATTCACCTGTTTATCGACAAACGGTTTGAGAGAGTCGGGAAGAACCACGTTCATTGAAGTGCCGCTCCGTTAGAGTGTACCTGAAGCCAATTCTACACGGCTCATTCTGCCACAAGGCCCAAACGGCGGTTTCGACTGCTTACCCCTTCAACCGTACAATCGCCGCTTCAAACGCATCCAGCGCGTCCAGGAAAAAATGATCGGCCTCAATCCATTCGAGATGCTTCGGCGGCGCCATCGTCTCGAACATCGCTTCGATTTCCTCTCGCGGACCATGCTCGTCGTGCGTGCTCTGGATGAACCACTTTGGCGCCGCGCACGGACGCAGAAAATCGAAATCGCCGCGGCGCGCCGGGAAACCTGCTGCGATCAGCCGCGCAGCGGCAGTCTGGCAGGCAAGACGCGCGGCGATGCGCGCGCCAAACGAAAACCCGGCCACCGCGTGAGGTAAATTCGGATAGCGCTGCCGCAGCCACAGCAGGGCCGCGCGCGCATCATTCAGCTCTCCCGGCCCATTGTCGTGCACGCCCTGGCTGCCCAACGCCGCGGAAGTTGAATCGCACAACCACCGAGCCCGAAGTACGCAGCCCGCGAGCCAGGCGGTAGACCACTTTGTTGTGCATCGTGCCGCCGTACAGCGGATGCGGGTGACACACCAGGCAGGCTTCGACAGGCGCCCGATCCTCGGGCTCTTCGAGCAACGCTTCGAGCCCGCCCGCCGGACCTTCGAGCAGATGTGTCTCGATGCGGGGCGGCATCTCTCAGTTGGTCCGGTAGTTGGTGATCTGCATGTCGATGCCGAAGTCCGCCTCGCGAAGCAGTTTGATCACAGCCTGCAGCGTATCGCGGTCGCGCCCCGCGACCCGCACAAAATCGCCCTGGATCGACGCCTGCACTTTTAGCTTCGCATCCTTGATCGTCTTGACGATTGCGCGCGCCTTCTCGATGGGAATTCCCTGCTGGAGTGATACCTCCTGGCGCACCGTCGAGCCGGCCGCGGGCGTGACCGTTCCGTACGACAGCCCCTTGAGCGGCACCTTGCGCTTAACCAGCTTCTGCTCCAGGATCTCGGCGACCGCTTTCAGCTTGAACTCGTCCTTGCTGGCCAGCAGGAGCTTGTTGTCCTTTTCATTCAGCTCGATCAGCGAGTGCGTGTCCTTGAGATCGTAGCGCGTGTGGACCTCCTTGAGGGCCTGCTGCACCGCGTTCGACACCTCAGCGAGATCGATTTTGGAAACCACGTCGAAGGAATTGTCAGGCATAGCGGTTCAATTTTGGAGTGTGGCGCTCATTTCGGAGTGTGGCCCAGGGCGACGAGCACTTTCTCTGTGAGGGCGTCGATGAGGTCCGGCAGAACGGCATCGACTGCAATCGCAACAGCAGCGCGCACGCGCTCCGGATCGATTTCCGCGGGGGGAGCGTCGTCCCGGCGGAACGTGCGCACGCGTACCGGAGGCGGATCGTCACTCGACTCCACGGCCACCGCGTGGGCCGCCACGGCAGCGGCGAGCGCGGCATCAGGAGGATCCGGGCTGTTAGGCGGCAGTTTTTCGACGCGCGGTTCTTCGACGGGCGGTTCGTTCGCGAGCGGTTCTTCCGTGGGCGGTTCCTCGACCGGCGTGCCGGATCGAGCTTCGGCCGCGGACTCGACCAGCGGCCGAATCATGGCCAGCATGACGGACGCTTCAAACGGTTTCTTCAGCGCTCCGTCCGCCCGCACCCGGTGATATTCATCCTCGTTGATGGAATCGAGCGCGCCAGTGGTCAGTACGACTCGCGCGTGGCGATGGCGTGGCGTCGTTTTGATGTAATCGCAAATCTGATAGCCCGTACGCAACGGCGTCGAAGCCGCCGCGACGACCACATCGGGATCCACATCCGCGAGCCGTTTCAGCGCGGTCTCTCCGTCGGTGACGCTCACCACTTCGAAGCCTTCATCGCGCAGAATCGCCTCGCCCATACGCTGCGCGTGGGGACTGTCGTCTGCCAGCAGGATTCGACTCATGGGGAGGAACGCTTAGTACCAGTTAACCGTGTCGCGCGCCGCGATGCAAGCGGGACTTTGTCGACGGGTGCGCGACATGACAGTGATAGATTCGTGGGAATGTAGGCGAGCCGACGAAATCTGAGCGTAGCTGGTACGCCAGACTGAGCCGCGACCGTCAGGGAGCGGTACACCTAGGCTCTGCTTTGCCTTGCAAAGGATCGAATGAGGTATTTCCTTACTTTTGCCTGCTACGGCG
>JBOGMR010000832.1:0-3614 GCA_050746825.1 Bryobacteraceae bacterium
CTCCCAGACCTACGACCTCGTCATCCGCAACGCCCGCGTCGTCGACCCCGAATCGAAGCTCGATGCCGTCCGCAACCTCGGTATCGCCAATGGCAAGATCGCGCGCATCGCTACATCCAACCTCGACGGCCGCGCCACGATCGACGCCACGGGTCTGGTCGCCGCACCCGGCTTCATCGATCTCCACTCGCACGGCCAGGACCTCGAGAACGACCGCTACAAGGCCATGGACGGCGTCACCACCGCGCTCGAGCTCGAAATCGGCGTCGCCGAAATTGACGCCTGGTACGCCAGGCGCGCCGCCGGCAAAGCGCTCGTGCACTACGGCGCGAGCATCGGCCATCCGCCGGTGCGGATGGCTCTGTTCCGCGACCCGGGTGATTTTCTGCCCAGCGGTCCCGGCGCGCACCGCGTCGCAACTCCCGAAGAAATCACGGAGCTTAAGCGCCGCATTGAACACGGTCTCAATCGCGGCGCGCCCGCCGTCGGATTTGGCGTCGCCTACACCCCGGGCGCGAGCGCTCACGAGATCCTCGAGATGTTCCGGGTCGCCGCGCGGTTCGGCGCGCCATGCCACGTCCACACGCGCGGCGGCGGGATGAGCGGCCTGATGGAATCGATCGCCGCCGCGGCCATCACCGGCGCGCCCCTGCACGTCGTCCACATTCAGAGCAGCGGATTGAAATCGACGCCGCAGTTGGTCGAGGCGATCGCCCAGGCGCACGCCCGCGGGCTCGACGTGACCACCGAATGCTATCCCTACGGCGCCGGCATGACGCGCATCGAATCGTCGATCTATGACGACGGCTGGCAGCAGCGCATGGGCGGCATCGATTTCAAAGACGTGCAGTGGGTCGCGACCGGCGAGCGGCTCACTCCGGAATCGTTCGCGCGGTTTCGTAAGATCGGCGGCTCGGTCATCCATCACGTGAACACCGAGGAGACCGTGCGGTCTGCGGTAGCCGCGCCGTCCGTCATGATCGCGAGCGACGGCGGCCTGCGAGGCGGCAAGGGCCACCCGCGCTCGACAGGCGCCTATGCGCGCGTCCTCGGCCGCTACGTGCGCGAGGCCAAAGTCGCAAGTCTGATGGACGCCATCGCCCGCATGAGCCTGCTGCCCGCCCAGCGCCTCGAGAAGCGCGTGCCCGCGATGCGGAACAAAGGCCGCATCCGCGTGGGCGCTGACGCCGATCTCGCCATTTTCGATCCCAACACCGTGATCGACCGATCCACCTACCTCGAACCTGCGCTGTATTCCGAAGGATTCCGCCACGTGCTGGTAGCAGGTATCCCCGTCGTGCGCGCCGGCAAGCTGGTAGACGGCGTCTTCCCGGGCCAACCAGTGCGAGCGCCTTTGAAGTAGGACTTATGCGCCGGACAGGCCGGGCTCACTCCAGGCCGAACGCAAAGATCGACTGGCCGCTCGCGATCGCGACCTGCTGTTTTCCCCCGCTCGAGTACGTCACCGGATTCGCGATGATCCTCCCGCCGGTCTGAAAGCGCCACAGCAGCTTCCCCGATGCGGCGTCGAGCGCGAGGAAGTCGCCCTCTTCGGCGCCTCCGAAGATCACCCCGCCGGCGGTCGACAGCAAGCCGCCCCAGGGCGGCGAGTGCAGTTTGAACTCCCACTTCATCACGCCCGTCTCGTACTCGAGCGCACGGATCGCTCCCCAGCGCGGCTCGTCCGGAACAGGCCGCCATCCGCCGCCCCCGAACAACGCCCCCGCGCGGAATTCGACAGGCGCCTTCACCACGATCGAGCCTTCCTCGCGCGCCGCCACGTAGAACAGCCGCGCCGCCGGATTGTACGCCGGACTGAACCAGTTCGTCGCGCCCTCGACGCTCGGGTACACGGTGACGCCTTCAGCGGCCGGCGACATCTTCGGCTTGCGCACCGGCCGGCCCTTGTCGTCGAACTTCTCCAGCCACGTCTGCTTCGCGAATGGGGAAGCATGCAGAAACTGTCCCGTCTGCCGGTCGAGCACGTAGTAGAAGCCGTTGCGATTCGCCGTGAGCAACAGCTTGCGCGGCGCGCCGCGGAATGAGGCGTCCACCAGCACCGGAATCTGGTTCGCGTCCCAATCGAATTCGTCGTGCGGCGTGAACTGGAAATGCCAGCGCAGCTTGCCTGTGTCTGCGTCGATCGCCACCATCGAGTTCGAATACAGGTTGTCGCCTTCGCGCGCGTCGGCGTTCCAGGCCGGAGCCGGATTGCCCGTGCCCCAGTAGATCAGGTTGAGGTCCGGATCGTACGAGCCCGTGAGCCAGGTCGGCGCGCCGCCGGTTTTCCAACTGTCGCCCTTCCACGTCTTGCTGTTCGGGTCTTCAGGACCGGGTACCGTAAAGAACCGCCAGACCCGGCCGCCGGTTGCCGCTCGGTACGCATCGAGGAACCCGCGGATTCCGAACTCGCCGCCGGCCACACCGAAGATCACCTTGTCCTTCACCACCAGGGGCGCGCCCGTCAGCGAGTAGCCCGCTTTGTACGATTCGACCGGCACCGACCAGATGTTCCGCCCCGTCCTCGCGTCCAGCGCCGCCGCAGTGCCGTCTACCGCGCCGATGTAGAGCAGGTCTCCCAGCGCCGCCGCGCCGCGATTCACCTGCCCGCAGCACGTGATCACATCGGATGGCCTCCCCCGCTTATACGCCCAGTACGGCCGGCCGGTTCGCGTGTCGAGCGCGATCACATCGCTCGGAGGAGCCGTCAGATACATGGCTCCATCAATCACCAGCGGCGACGTTTCCAGCTTGTGGCTGAGGTCCATCTGGTAGACCCACACGGGACGGAGGTTGGCAACGTTCGCCGTGTCGATCTGTTTCAGCAGCGAATGCCTGTGACTGCGATATCCGCCGGAGTACATCAGCCAATTGCCGGGTTCGGCGTCCGAGTTGCGCAGCCGCTCGTACGTGACTTGCCCCCGCGCCGCAGCGGCTGCCGCGAGCAGCACCGCTAGGAGCTGCAGGCCGCTACTCATGCCGGAGCGAGACCATCGGGTCGACCCGCGAAGCTTTGCGCGCCGGAATCCAGCACGCTGCGACGGCCGTTGCGAGCAGCAACGCGCTCGCCGCGCTGAAGGTTGTAACGTCCGTGGTCGTGACGCCGTACAGCAGCGACTGCAACACCCGTGTTGCCCCGAGACTGATCAGCGCGCCGAGCAGCAGTCCAATGCCCGTCAGGACTCCGCCGCGCTTCAGCACTTTCGCGAGAATGTCGCGCGCCTGCGCTCCCAACGCCATCCGGATCCCGATCTCACGTGTCCGTTGCGCCACGAACGCCGCCATCACTGCGTAGAGCCCGATCGTTGCGACCAGCGCGGCCATGATCCCGAACAGCGAGACGATCGTCGCGCCCAAGCGGTCGAGCCACAAGGAGCTTTCCATCTGCACGCGCATCGTCTTCACGTTGCTCACCGGCAGGTTCGGATCGAGGGAACGCACCGCTGTCCGCACGCCTTCGGCCAACGCCAGCGGCTCAGCTTGGGTGCGGACGAGAAAGGTCAAAAGCCCTTCGAAACCTCCGGTGAAGGGTTGATAGTAATGGGCACCGGCCGCCCCCTTCGCATCGACATAGATGCTATCGCGCGCCACCCCGACTACCGTGAGCGGTTGCC
>JBOGMR010000833.1:0-3231 GCA_050746825.1 Bryobacteraceae bacterium
CTTCATCGTGATGGCGCTGCTGACGCTGCGGCTCTGGGAACTGGTGCACCTGGCATTGCCCATGCTCGTGATGCTGCTTGCGCAGGTGACCCTGGTGTGGCTGATGTGCGTGACGATTTCCTTCATCGCCATGGGCCGCGACTATGAATCCGCGGTGATGGCGGGCGGCTTTTGCGGGTTCATGCTGGGGACGACGGCGAACGCAATGGCGTGCATGGATGTGCTCACGCAGAAATACGGACCGGCGCCGCGAGCGTTCATCGTGGTGCCCCTGGTCGGCGCGTTTTTGATCGATTTCACCAACGCGCTGATCATCACGGGCTTCGCGAATTTTTTCAGGTGACGGCGCCGGCGCAGTGCCTGCGCGACAGTGCTACACGCCCCAGCAGTAGTCCTCGGCGGCCTTTTCCACAGATTCATCCTGCTCGGTCAGCCGCATCAGCTCGAGCCGGATGGCATCCACCAGCGCATGCCAGCTAGCCTCGATCACGTTGTCTGAAACTCCGACCGTCGACCAGCTCTTGCGATGATCCGACCACTCCACCAGCACGCGCACCTTTGCCGCCGTCCCCTTCTTCGGCTCAAGCACGCGGACCTTGTAATCGGTCAGCCTCACATCGGAGATTCTCGGATACAGCGCGGAGAGGCACTTCCTCAGGCAGACATCGAGTGCGTGTACCGATCCATGCCCGGTCGCTGTGGCGGTGTGCACCCCGTCATGCGCTCGAAGATTCACGGTCGCCGTGGATCGTGAAGTGTTCCCGTGCACCTTCGTAGTCACTTCGTACCCATCGACATCGAAGAAACGAACTCCGGGGTGCAGGGCTTCCCACACCAGCAGCTCGAAGGTGCCTTCCGCCGCCTCGAGTTCGTAGCCCTCGTATTCCATCTGTTTGATGCGCTCGAGCAACTCGCGGCGGGCATCCTCGCCGAGCCGGTCTGCAAGACCATGCTGCTTGAGTTTGTAGAGAATATTTCCGCGGCCCGATAGATCGCTCACCAGCACCCGCTGACGGTTGCCGATCAGCTCGGGCGAGATGTGCTCATACGTCGCCGAATCCTTGAGCACAGCGCTGACATGCACGCCGCCCTTGTGAGCGAAAGCGCTCTGACCCACGTACGGCTGCTCGCGCCGCAGCGGCAGGTTGGCCAGCTCCGCAATGAACCGCGCCACGCCAGCGAGGCCCGCGAGCTTGTCCGGGCCGATCGTGGTGTGTCCCAACTTCAGTTCCAGATTCGCGATGACCGAACACAGATTCGCGTTGCCACAGCGCTCGCCGTAGCCGTTCATGCACCCCTGAACGTGTGTCGCGCCCTGCTCGACGGCGGCGATCGTGTTCGCGACCGCGACGTCAGAATCGTTGTGTGTATGAATGCCGATCACGCCGTCGAATCGCTTGCGGACCTCGGCGACAATCTCAACCAGCCGTCCAGTGAGCGTACCGCCGTTGGTGTCGCAGAGCACCAGCACGTTCGCGCCTGCGCTCTGCGCCGCCTCCAGGGTCCGCAGCGCAAATGCGGAGTTGGCATTGAAGCCGTCGAAGAAATGCTCTGCGTCGTAGACGACTTCCTTGCCATGCTCCTTCAGATAGCGCACCGTGTCGGCGATGAGCGCCAAGTTCTCCTCTTCGGTGACGCCAAGGGCGCGCGTGGTATGCAGATCCCAGCTCTTGCCAAAGATCGACACTACCGGCGTTCCAGCCTCGATCAGCTTCTGGACGTTGCGATCCTGCTCCACCGGGTTGCGCGCGAAACGGGTTGAGCCAAAGGCGGTGAGGCGTGCGGTCTTCAGCTCGAGGTCCCGCGCCGCGCGAAAGAACTCTTCATCCTTCGGATTCGAACCCGGCCAGCCGCCTTCGATGTAATCAATACCCAGTTCATCAAGCTTCTGGGCAATGACGAGTTTGTCGTCGACGGAGAAGGAGACGGCCTCGCCTTGCGTACCGTCTCGAAGGGTCGTATCAAAGGTGAAGATTCTCATAAAGTCCTACTTGGTTCCGGCAGCCGCTACGGGTTGGTCCTCCGGCACACCGGCTTCTTTTCGCTTCTTGAGGAAAGGCATCATTTCGCGCAGCTCACCGCCAACCACTTCGATCGGCTGGCTGCGCGCGGCCTCTCGCATGGCCAAAAAGTTTTTACGCCCGGTACGATTTTCCGTGATCCACTGCTTCGCAAATTCGCCCGACTGGATCTCGGCCAGGATCTTCTTCATTTCCTCGCGCGTCTGTTCATTGACCACGCGTGGCCCGCGGGTGTAATCGCCGTACTCCGCCGTATCGGACACCGAGTAGCGCATGTACGCGAGGCCGCCTTCCTGGATCAGGTCGACGATCAGCTTCAGCTCGTGAAGGCACTCGAAATAGGCGATCTCGGGCGCATACCCCGCCGCGACCAGCGTCTCGAATCCAGCGCGAATCAGTTCGCTGCATCCGCCGCAAAGCACGGTCTGCTCGCCGAACAGATCGCTCTCCGTCTCCTCGCGGAAAGTGGTTTCGATGACGCCCGCCTTGAGGCAGCCGAGCGCCAGTGCGTAAGTCAGCGCCTGCTCTAGCGCCTTGCCGCTCGGGTTCTGATGGACCGCCACGAGTGCAGGAACGCCGACGCCTTCCTTGAAGAGTTCGCGCACGCGGTGCCCCGGCGCCTTCGGCGCAATCATCGATACGTCGACGCCGGCCGGCGGAACAATCTCCTTGAAGTGAATGCAGAAGCCGTGCGCGAACATCAGGGTCTTGCCGGCCTGGAGGTGCGGTGCGATGTCGTTCTTGTAAAGGTCCGATTGCAAATGATCCGAGACAAGGATCATGATGACGTCCGCGGCCTTGGTTGCCTCGGCGACTGTCAGGACTTTGAGGCCGGCGGCCGCGGCCTTTGGCCAGGACCTGCTACCAGCGTAAAGGCCGACCACAACGTTTACGCCGGAATCGCGCAGATTGAGCGCATGAGCGTGCCCTTGACTACCGTAGCCGATGATCGCCGCGGTCTTGTTTTGTAGAAGTTCGAGATTACCGTCTTTTTCGTAGAAGCGCTTTGCCATTCAAAACTCCGGATAAATCGTGAAGCAGATCTCCGATCTGCCCATCTTTACGTAACAAAATTCCAACCGGCAGGCAGGAAACCTGCCGCACAGCCTCATACCTTGACCAACTCCGTCCGCGTCGGAATCGGCGGTTGCAGCCGCAGCTTTTTTCCAGCCAGCGACATCGCCACCACTCCCGACCGTGACACTTCAAT
>JBOGMR010000834.1:0-3445 GCA_050746825.1 Bryobacteraceae bacterium
CCACATGAGTATAGCGTCGTCCAGTCGGCCGCGTGAAGCGACGACTCCAGCGAGGTTGACGAGCGCGACGACGTTGTTGGCGTCTTGTTTGAGCACCGAGCGATAGAGCGTTTCTGCGCGCGCGATCTGGCCCGTGCGCTGGTAAAGATCGCCGAGCCGCAGCTCGACTGCCGGGCCGGGTGGAGCGGATTCGAGGAGGCGCAAGGCTTCGTCTCGCTGGCGGCGGTCGCCGGTGCGGAGAAAAACTTCGGCGTAAGCGAGGCCGAGTTCGCGATCACCGGCGTCGGCGCGGGAAAATCCGGCCAGGCGCCACGGCGTGGGCTGTTCGAAAGCGATTCGCGCAGCTCTCCGCGGGATGCTGTGATCGGTGAGGACGCCGTGACCGCCGTCGACGACCCGCCCTTTAGGCATGTGGCAGGAGACGCAGTCGTCGCCGCGCTTGCACGTTTCGGGCTGATGACAACCGAGACACCTGGCGCGATACCAGGCCACGCGCTGGTCGCCCGCAGGGACTGTGTGCGGGTCGTGGCACGAGCCGCACCAGAGGCGATCGCCACTCGAGATCTTGCAGCGGCTGGCGTACATTTTCTCGAAATGGCTGGTGGCTTTGAGCGCGCTGCGGCGGTCGTCGTAAGTAAAGTACGCGACGTAGCCGGACAGCGCTTGGCCGGGCCGGAAGCCGGAGAGTTTGCGTCCCGCTTTCTCGATCCGCGCTTCGCCGGAGAGGTGACATTGAGCGCAGATGGCGTCACGTTGCGCAGGAGCGAGTTTCGCGGGATGAATCATCCCGCCCCGGCCGCGCGCGTGCTCCGCGCCGGGACCGTGGCAGCGCTCGCATGCCACGCCGTTTTGCGCGAATGGCGGTGCGCGATATCGGTTCTGAGTTCCCTCGACATGAGACGGCTCGCTGGCGTGGCAGTAGAGGCAGGAGGGCTCGATCGGGCGGCTCCAGCGGGAGACGCGGTCGTTTTCATAGCCGGGTGAAACGTCCCAACGTTGCGACTGCGCGTACCAGGTGACTGGAGCCTGGAACAGAAAGCCGTCGCGGGAGTAGAGGAAGCTGCGCCCGGCCGCCCCTGAGCCAATGAAATAGTCGAAGCGGCGGACTTCGCGGCCGCCGGTTTTTTCGAGTGCGACTGTGCCGTCCGCGTCGATGCGGTAGGTGATTCCCGACGCCGCGTGCCGCAAACTGCCGGGGTGAACATCGCCAGAGACGCGTCCGCTCGATTGGGCCATCGGAGTTGCGTTGTATGTGCGGACGATCGCGGTGTGGCAGGGCGCGCAGGCTGCGCTGCCGGCCAGCAATACCTGTGCAAGCAGCATCATCGGCGCAGCGTCGCCGGAGAGGACTGGAATTTCTTCAAGTGCATCGCAGCCTCGTCCTTCTTGCCAAGTCTGGAATACGCGCGTGAGAGAAGAAAATGAATTTGGCGGTCCGTGGCGCCCAGGCCCTTCGCCGCGAGCGCTTTTTCGCCGTGCGCGACGGCCTCCGCGAAACGTCCGCGCTCGAAATCGATACGCCCCTGCTCATAATGGCCGTCGCGCGAGTCGGGATCGAGATCGAGGACGCGCGCGAAGTGTTGTGCGGCTTCGTCGTGCCTGCCGAGGGTGAAGAGCAGACGGCCATATGCAATGTGGGCCTCCGGAGTAGGCTTCCCGCGCTGCTTTTCGATTTCGATTGTCTGCTCGTAAAGGGGAATGGCCTTGTCCGGCTGCGCGAGCCCTTCGTGCGACATGGCCAAGTAGAGCGCAGCTTGCGCGTGAGCAGGATCGAGTTTGCGAGCGCGCTCGAGCGGTGCGATGGCTTTGGCGAAATCGTTATCGACGTAGTAGAAAAAGCCGAGCATGAATTGCGGATAGACGGCATCGGGGGCTATGCGCGCGGCGCGCTCAAACGCGAGACGCGCGACGTCGAAGCGGTTGAAGGCCATCGCGAGCTTGCCTTTGAGCGTCAGAGCCGGAAGGTAACCGGGATCCGCGGCGAGCGCCGCGTCGAGCGCAGCGTTCGATTCGGCAAACTTCTGCTGGTCGAACAAAGTGCTGGCGCGCTGGTAGTGCTCGGCGGCAGACGTGGCCAGCAGAACGAGAATCGCCCATTTCATTCCAGCTTGCCTCCCGGGCGGAGCGAATAGTAGCGTCCCGGCGCGACGTTTTCGAAGCGATCGACGCGCGATTGCGATGCAGGCCAGCGGACTTCAAGCCAGTCGAGCTTCGACGCTCCGCCGATGCCGATCAGCTCGCGCGGATCATGCGCCGAGAGGTAACTGCCGCCAGAGGTCTTCAGCCGGGATCGCTTCCGGCCTCCCGCCGACCACGTAATGCGCGCGCCTGTGGCCGCACCCTTCAGATCGATTCCCACCCAGTGGCTCGAGCCTCCGCGATTTCGCAGCACAACCGGCGCCTCGCCATTGTTGGCAATCACGACGTCGGGCCAGCCGTCGTTGTCCAGATCGCCGACGGCGAGACCGCGCGCCGGGTAATCTTTCGAAACAACCTCGCGAGTGAGAAACTTGCCGCCCTCGTTCTCGAACAGCAGCACAGGCTCGCGATGCTTGAGCGTCGACGAGATCTCCTCGATGCGGTCGTCGGGGTGGCCGTTGACAATGATGAGGTCGGGGTCGCCGTCGTGATCGAAGTCGAAAAACTTCACGCCCCAGCCGCTGTACATTTGCGTGGCGGCGCCGATGCCGGACGGACCGGCTTGGTCGGAAAACGTGAGGTCGCCGCGGTTCCGGTAAATCGAGAAGCGCTCGCGGTTGAAATTTGTGACGAACAAATCCTCGCGTCCATCGCCGTCGTAGTCGGCGGCGTCAACGCCCATGCCGGAGCGCGCGGCGCCGTCAGCGCTGTAGGCAACGCCCGCATCCATACCGATCTCGTCGAATGTGCGTCCCTCGTTCAGAAACAGAAAGTTCGCGACGGAATCGTTGGCTACGAACAGATCGAGGCGGCCGTCCTGATTGATGTCCGTGGCCACAGCGCCGAACACCTTGCCCAGATGGCGCCCGATGCCGGACTCCTCGCTCACATCGGTAAATGTGCCATCGCCATTGTTCCGGTAGAGGCGGCTCGGCCACGGATCGTAGCTGAGCGGGTAACAATAATGCGGAATGCCGTTGTATTGGCAGCCGCGTTCCAGGGACTTGTTGTATTTGACGAAGTGGCCGACGAAGACGTCGTCCGTACCGTTGCGATCGTAGTCGAACCAGACCGCGACTGTGTGGAGGCCCGTAGCATCGAGACCGGCCTGTTTGGTCACGTCGGTAAACGTGCCGTCACGGTTATTGCGGTAGAGCACGTTGACGCCGTAGTTAGTGACGAAGAGGTCGGTCCATCCGTCGCGGTTGTAATCGCAGGTCGAGACGCCGATTCCGAAGTCGCGGCCCGGAACTCCGGCTTTCACTGTGACGTCGGTGAACGTGCCGTCGCCGTGATTGCGATAGAG
>JBOGMR010000835.1:0-3136 GCA_050746825.1 Bryobacteraceae bacterium
AACGGTTTTCGAGACCGCCCGATTCAACCACTCTCGCACCTCACCGGCGGGCCAGATGGCCCATTATTTTCTCAGTATAACAGGTGGACTCCACTATTCTGGTGGGCGCGACCGGGGCGTACGCCCCGCTGCGCTACAATTGTGCTGCCCTCCGCTATGTACACGAACATCACTCTGGTATTGCTCATGGTTTCGGTGTGCGCGTCAGCCGGCGCAGACCAGGTAACAATGAATAACGGAGACCGCCTGACCGGTTCGGTGATCAAGGTTGACGAGAAAGAGCTGACAATCAAATCGGACTTGGCCGGGACCGTCAAAATTCTGTGGGACGCGGTGGAGGCGATTCAGTCGTCGGCGCCGCTCAACGTGTTTCTCAAAAGCGGGCAACGTCTGGCCGGGCGAGTGAGCACGGTAAACGGCAGGTTGCAGGTGGCGACCGCGGATGTAGGAACCGTTGAGGTGGCGAAGGCGGGAATCGAAGCCATACGCTCCGAGCAGGAGCAGACGGCGTTTCAGGCTGAGCTTGACAGGCTCCGCAACCCCGGTCTGCTGGATCTCTGGAACGGGTACTTCGATACCGGCATCAGTCTGGCGCGCGGTAATGCGCGAACTTCCACCTTCAATCTCGGCATGAATGCGGCCCGCACGACCAGGCGCGACAAGACCACGGCATATTTCACGTCGCTTTTTGCGAATAACTCGACTACCGGCGTGCGAATCACGACAGCTAACGCTGTGCGCGGGGGCATCGGCTACAACCTGAATGTGTCTCAACGAACATTCGCGTTTGCCGGCATCGATCTGGAATTCGACGAGTTTCAAAAGCTGGACTTGCGGTTCGTGCCGGGCGGCGGCCTGGGCGTGAAAGCCATCGATACCGAGAAGCGGCAACTGAACCTCCTGTTGGGCGGCAATCTCAACAAGAGCTTTTTCTCGACGGGCGAGAAGCGGTCGAATGGCGAGATCCAGGCAGGCGAAGAGCTGACGCTCAAGATGTCGGCGGTGAACACGTTCCGGCAAAAACTGGTTGTCTATCCGAATCTGAGCGAGGGGGGCGAGTACCGGATGAACTTCGACGCGTCGCTGATCACGGCAGTCGCCAAGTGGCTGTCATGGCAAATCACACTCAGCGATCGATACATAAGCAATCCGGTTTTCGGCGCCAAGCGGAACGACGTACTGGCCACCACCGGATTGCGGATCACTTTCGCTAAGTAGGCCTCGTCACAACGCACGACGGAACCAGTAGAAACAAATCCTTCAAGAAATGTTCTTGAAGATGTCATCCTTCCGCAACGCACCGGGGCTCCAATGGACGCATGAAATGCGACCTGGACGTGCACACGCTCCACTCGGGGATGTGCTCAATTCCGGTGTTGCGAAACTTCTGCCGCGAGAGCTACACCGATCCGGAGGCGCTCTACGAAACGCTGAAGCGCCGGGGCATGGATCTGGTCACCGTGACCGGCCACGATTCGATCGACGCCGCGGAAGCGCTCCGCCGCAATCCGGACTTCTTCCTGAGCGAAGAGGTGACCTGCACGCTGCCCGCGGGAACCCAGGCCCACCTCGGCGTCTATGACCTCGACGAACAGCAGCACATCGAGCTGCAGCGGCGACGCGATGACTTCGACTCGTTTGTCGCGTATCTCACCGAACAGCGGCTCTTTTACAGCGTCAACCATTTGTTCCCGGCGATCGCCGGCAAAACGAACGCGCGCGGCCCCGGCGCTTTTCGAAGAGCTCGCACCGGTCTTCGAGGTACTCAACGGAGCCATACCGCGGTGTTCGAACCGCAGGGCGGCACGTTTCGCGGACGCGACCGGCGCCTGCGGTATTGGCGGCAGTGACGCCCACACGCTCGCGCAGGCGGGCCTCACCTGGACGGACGTTCCGCGCGCCTCCGGAAAATCCGAATTTTTCGAGTTTTAGCGGATGGGAGAAGCCGCGGCTGGGGGAGCACACGGCGCCTGGCGGTGGCCGGCTACTGGGCCCGCCGATGGAAACCCTCCGTGCCCGATTCAGCCGTCGCTTATTCGTAACGCAACGCTTCGATGGGATCGATGCGCGAGGCCTTCATCGCGGGGTAGATTCCGAAGACCACACCCACCAGAACCGAGACGCCGAAAGCGATCACGACCGAGGCCGTGGTGACGATGGTCTTCCAATCCGCGGCGCGCGCGATCAGCCACGAAAGAAAGAATCCGAAGGCGATGCCGAGCACACCTCCGCCGACGGAGATGAGCACGGACTCGGTCAGAAACTGGCGCACGATGTCGGTTCGCTTGGCGCCGGTGGCGCGGCGGATGCCGATCTCGCGCGTGCGCTCCATCACGGTGGCAAGCACGATGTTCATGATGCCGATGCCGCCGACAAGTAAAGAGATCGCGGCGATCGCCACCATCACGTACGTGAAGATGGTCTGGGTACGCTGCTGCTGCGCGAGCAGCGCCGCAGGGATCGTCACGCTGAAGTCCTGGATGTTGTGGTGCGTGGAATTGAGAATTGCGGTAACCACCTTGGCCACGTCGACGCTATCGGCGCCGCTCTTGAGGCGAAGGTCGATGCCGTCGAGTTCATCCTTCATCCTGCTGCTTTGGTCGAAGAAGCGGTATTGAAAGGTGTTGAACGGAATGTAAATCAGGTTATTGGGATTCTGCGCTCCTCCCACCGGGGAGCCGCCAGTGAGCCGTTCGGCGAGCACGCCGACCACCTGTAGCCAGGTCTCGTTGAGCTTGACGAACTTGCCCACGGCAGGACCGTAACCGAGCAAGTCGATCTTCGCCGTCTCCCCGAGGACGCAGACGGCGGTACTGGCCTCATCCTCCTGGGTGTTGAAGAAGCGCCCCTCGGCGGGCTGCAGGTTGTGGATCGCGGCATAGGACGGCCGGACGCCATAGAGGTCGGGCACATCCTTGCCGGGTTTGGGCAGGACGCGCGACGGGCGCAGACCTCGTCGCGGTGAGAGCGTTTCCAGCGCTTCGATATTGGCCTGCAGGATGCGAACGTCGCGCTCGGTGAGACCGGGTGACGTGCGGCGGCGCTGCTGCAGCTCTTCAAAGCTGGTGGCCGGGCGCGATTCCACGAGCACATTTCGCACGCCGAGCGCTTCGATGAACATCAGCGACTCCTGGCG
>JBOGMR010000836.1:0-3450 GCA_050746825.1 Bryobacteraceae bacterium
TTCGCAATTCCACTCTTCCGCGAAATCCTGGTGGGAAGCCTGTCTGAGCGGCCCGGAGACAGTGGCCATCCCTTGGGTGGTCTCGCTGGGATTTGTGCGTCTGGTGACCAATCCCAGGATCTTCCTCAATCCGATACCAGTCCAGGAAGCGACGCACGAGGTCCGGCTGTGGCTGGAGCAACCGCAAGTCCAGATTCTTCAGCCAGGCCCTCGTCACGCGACCATTGTCCTCGGTTACCTTGATAAAGTGGGCGCAGGCGGGAACCTGACCACCGACGCTCATCTTGCCGCGCTCGCCGTCGAATACCAAGCCGCTCTCTACACCTCCGACGTCGACTTCTCGCGCTTCGCCGGGCTCCGCTGGATCAATCCACTCGACTGAACGGGTCTAACCTTTGCGTGAGCCGGGTTGCGTGAGCCGGGTTTGCCTCACGAACTGACTAGTGTTATAACTAGTCAGGAGGTAAACCCGATGGCTTCCTGGCAGGTGCAGAATGCGAAGGCGCGATTCAGCGAGTTTCTCGATGCGAGTCTCAAGGAAGGACCGCAGATCGTGACGCGGCGCGGCGTGGAAGCCGCGGTCCTGGTACCGATCGCGGAATGGCGCAAGCTTCAGCGCGCCTCTCGCCCGAGTCTCAAGGATCTGCTGCTGGCTCCTCAGCCACGATTCGAGAACCTCATCCCTTCCCGGCGGACCTTCAAGCGGCGGCCTCCGGTCAGGTTCGAGTAGCTTATGTACCTGGTGGACACAAATGTGATCTCCGAACTCCGCAAGAACAAGCCTCATGGTGCGGTTGTGGCCTGGATCAAGAGTGTCGATCCGGATGAGATCTTCGTCTCGGCGGTCACACTTGGCGAGCTTCAGGCGGGGATCGAGATCACACGTCGTCTGGATCCCGAAAAAGCAGATCAGATCGAGACGTGGCTCGATCAAGTCGCTGACTCATACCAGGTGTTTCCCATGGACGGGCGCACGTTCCGTGAGTGGGCACGCCTGATGAACGGGAGGCCACACCAACTGATCGAGGACGCAATGCTCGCCGCGACCGCTCGGGTGCACCGGCTCACGGTAGTGACCAGAAATACTCGCGACTTTCAAGCTTTTGGAGTTCAGCTCTTCAATCCATTCATTGGGAAGTAACGCCCCCTGACACCGCCAATGCCTGTCCCTCTCATCGAATATCGCGACGTCACGGTGTTTCATAACAGCCACAGAGCCCTGGATGCGATCAGCCTCTCGATCGACGCCGGTGAGCACGTTGCCATTCTCGGGCCCAACGGGTCCGGCAAGTCGACGCTCATCAAGACGATCACCCGCGACTGCTATCCACACCAATCCTACGGGCGCCCGAGCATGCGCATCCTCGGCCGCGATGTGTGGAATATCTTCGACCTGCTGCCGCTGCTCGGCATCGTCTCGCCGGATTTGGCCTTCATCTTCACGCGCGACCTCTCTGCGCGCGAGGCGATCCTCTCCGGCTTCTTCGCCAGCGTGGGCCTCTGGCGGAACCATCGCGTGACGCCGGCAATGGAGAACAAGACACGCGAGGTGCTGGAGCTTCTCGAAATCGCCCACCTCGCCGATCGCGCCGTCAGCGAGATGTCGTCGGGCGAAGCGCGGCGCGTGTTGATCGGACGCGCGCTGGTGCACGATCCGAAGGCGCTGGTGCTCGACGAGCCGTCGAGCAGCCTCGACCTGCACGCCACCGCCGAGCTGCGCCGCATTCTTCGGCGCATCGCGCAGTCGGGCGTGAGCATCATTCTGGTCACGCATCACCTGCCCGACATCATCCCGGAAATCGGACGGGTGATTCTGTTGAAGGATGGCCGCGTCGTAGCGGATGGGCCGAAGCATCAGGTGCTCACGGCAGAGGCATTGTCGCACCTGTTCGGCGTTGAGGTCGATTTGCTCGAACGCAACGGCTACTACAACCTGTGGTGAAGTCCGCGCGGCCCGCTATTGCTGCTTCACCGAAATCCACGTGCGCAACGGCGGGGCGATACTGGCAATGCTTCGCATTTCCACATACACAGGCACCTGCAGAGCGGGAACGACGGTGTTCGGCACCTTCACGTTGAGCTGCCACACGCCGACCAAGCCCGGCGCTAGTCCCGAATACAAAACGTCTTCATCGGCGACGAAGCGAGTGCCCATGAAAACCCGGGGCTTGTCGGGGGTGTTCACCGGCCCCGTAGCCGGCTCACCGTCCGCCGGCGCTCCCGGTATGAAGCCCTGGCCCGTGCCGTAGAATGTAACCACCTTGCCCCACGCCACCTGATTGGTGGGCGTGTTCAAGGTGTTGTCTTCATTCAGTGCGGCGAGCTGGCCGTTGCCGGTACTGTTCTGCGTGAACAGACCCGGCGATGCCAAGTCCATGGAGAGCGAACCCGCGCCCAAAATCTGTCCCGTCGACTTTCGCACCACCTGCATCTCGGCGCTCCCATTTGGCGTGGTGCTCATCGGCACCTGGTACGCGAGCTGATCGGGGTAGACGTAGAGCATCGGCGCGAGTTTGTCGTTGATCAGCACCTGCACGTCGGCGAGCTCCGTCGGCCAAGGCGTGCTTTCGACAACCTTCGGCTCCTCAGTGAACGCCACGCCTTGCCGGTACGCCGTGGCGATAGCGCCCGGAGCGAGCGCGCGGTTCTGCATGGAATTGGCCGAGTTGACGGAGTTCACACCGGGGAAGTGCATCGCAATCCGGCTGGTGTTATCGGCGTAGAGCAGGTTACCGAATGCATCCTGGGTTATCGCAAGGGCGGCGCCGGAAGTTTGAATCGCGTAATTCCCGAGGTTCTGCGATATCGCCAGCTCATCAAACTTCGGATATCGCGTCAGGCGCGTAACAGCCGATTCCGTCACCCAAATCTCGCCGGTAGTGGGGCTGACGAAAATGCCTCGCGGCGAAAAAAGTCCGGAGAACTGGTTGGCGTTGGTGAGGATGGTTCCGGCGCGCGGATTGGGCCCCGCCGTCGGCGCACGGTTGAAGATCAGGATGCGGTTGTTGGCCGTGTCGGCGACATACAGCCGGTCGTCGGTATCAGCCGCAATGTGGTGCGGATTGTTCATCTGATTGTCCGCGGGACCCACACCGAAAGAGTTGAAGTTCGGCTGCCCGAAGACATTGTCGGCCGCCATGCCATTGGTGAAATCCCGGGACCGCCCCTTGAAGAAGAGCACGCGGCTCAGCGCGCTGTCGGAGACCAAAAGCCCGTTCTCACCCGCGAACGCCAGACCATAGGGCTGGCGCATCGTGACTTGCGTCGGATCGTTGTTCTTAGCCGTGAAGTTGGTCTGCCCAAGGACGAGGTTGGCCCGGGGAAAGTTCTGCCCCACTTCCAGGGGCTTGGGGAACCGCAGTACGCGGCCGTTGCCGCTGTCTGCGACGAAGAGGTTGCCTTCTGAATCCACCGCCACGGCGGTCGGGAAGAAGAGATTCTGATCGGAGG
>JBOGMR010000837.1:0-4496 GCA_050746825.1 Bryobacteraceae bacterium
GTCCGAGGCATTGGCGGCCACGATGAACGGCGTCGCGCCGACGGCGTCGTTGTAGCCACCAGTCCCCGTTCCGCCGAATCCCGGCGGGCGGACCGTCATTTGAAGATTCGGGTTCGCGCCGTGCGCCAACAGAGCCTTGACGAGCTGTAGTTTGGCGTCGCGATCCGGAATGCCGCCGACTGGATCGACGAACCCGTAGACCGGATTAGCCAGTCCGTTTTCCCACGTACCCGCTGCCCAGTGGAGGGAAGTGAACCCGGCATCGAGGACGTTGGGATCTGCGCCGCGATCCAGCAGGAACAGCGCGAGCTGGACGTGGCCGCGGACGGTGGCGACGAGCAGCGGCGTGCTGCCGGGAAAGCTTGTGCCTGCGCGTTCGCCGAATCCGCCTGGCCTGGTACCCTGGGCCGCGCCACCCCTCCCGCCCCCGGCGCCGCTCGTCTCTGCTCCTCGATCGGGTTCTGGAGCTGGTTGCCATCGGCTGTTGACGTCAAGGCCGGCGTTCAGGAGCGTTCGAACCGATTCCAGGTCGCCGGCGCGCGCGGCAAAGTGCAGCGCGGTAAATCCCGATTTCGTATGCGCCGCGAGATCCGCCCGCGCCTCGATGAGCGCCTGAAGCACCTTCGGATGTCGTTCCGCGGCGGCCCACATCAACGCCGTTTGATGCTGCGTCGGCTCTTTGGCGTTCACATCGGCACCACGAACGAGCAGCACGCGAACGGCATCGGCGGCACCGGCTCGGGCGCACGTCATCAGCGGTGTTTCGCCCGTCGCAATCGGCGTGTCGGGATGTGCCCCCGCTTTCAGGAGCACGTTCACGAACGCGGCGCTTCCGTTGGTGCACGCCTGAGAGAGGGGCGTCATCCGAAAGTCGTTGGCCGCGTTCGCATCGGCGCCGGCACGGACGAGCAGCTCCGCCGCTTGGAGGTCGTTCCAATGCGCGGCCCACAACAGCGCCGTCGACCCGTCCTCGGATCGAACATTCACATCGGCATGCTGGTCGAGAAGCGTACGTACCTGCTGCAGGTCCTGATTTTTCATGGCGTCGACGAGCCGCAGATCCTCGGTGGCGGCCCCTGCGCCGACAACCATGAGCAAGGCCATGGGGAGCGCCCACATGACAGGCGGTCGAGTGCGCCGGTCTGGCATATCGATCCTTCTATGGAAGATGCGCGCTTGGAGCAGTGTAGCGGAAAACGGGTGTTTCGGTTCGAGCTTTCATTGAGCAGGAACGGCGGGTATTGAAACCCCTGCTCGGTCCCGGCAGACTGGGGCAGGTCGACAAAGGACGGCATACACGCGGCTATCACCCCACCACGCACGCGGGTGCGGTGGCGCGGCTGGGCCGCTGAAAAAAGGCAACCCGCGTGTGCTTCGGGATTAGCGCGCGGGCGCCCGGCGAAGCCGCGGCTGTCTGTCGACGATATCGAAGTTGAATCCGTCCGACGACCGCTCGAACCGCTGGATGTACAGGCGGCGCGGCTCCTCGCGAGCGGGGTGCCCCGCGACGGCGATTCGATCGCCCGCCCGCAGCGTGTCCGCCGTCATGCCGATCTCCCGCATTTCGTTTCGGTTGTCCATGTCGAACCGCCACTGCTCGGCGGCGCCGTTTCGGTCCACCCGCGCGAGCACGAACGGATGAGGCGAGACGAAATGGAACTCTGTCACGGCGCCTTCGACGGCGACTTCACGCCGCGTGTCGTAGACACCGGTGATGGAGTGATGCGCGTACGCGAGTGAGAGTGTCGATATGACGACCGCAGAGGCCCCGATCCAACGCATCATCGGAATCCACATCACTCACCTCCACGCATATGCTTCACACGATTCGACGGTCCCTCGCGAGGCCACGAAGAGAGAAGCATAGTCGACCCTACATGAACTTTCCATGAAGGCGGCACAGCGCAAGTCTCATTATTCGTCCAGCAGCTCGATGAATCCGATCCTGGCGAAGTTGGCCACACTGCTCCACCAGACTCGCTTCGGATTATTAGGATCGAATTCGATTCTCCGGACATCCGTTTCGGCCTGGGGCAGCGGGAACTCCACCCACTCCTTGGTCGCGGGATTGAAGCGGGCGATGTTGTCCACCGTATGCAGCGTGACCCAGATCAGATTGTTCTTGGTGTCGATGCTGACGGCGTACGCCCCGTTCTTCGGCGTTGGAGGATCGATAACGGTCATTTCGCCCGTCTTGTGATCGATCTTCAACAGCTTTCCGGCGCCCCACAGGCCGACCCAGACATCGCCGTTGGCGTCGGTATCCATCCGGCGCGGATAGGAGTTTCCCTCAACCGGGATCGCGAACTCGACGACTTCACCGGTCGTGCCATCCACGCGGGCCATGCGGTCCACGAGATTCATTGCGAACCACGCCCTGCCGTCGCCGGCAATGGTGATCCCGTAGCCGCCGGGATTCTGCCGGGTGCGGAGCCATGTCGGCGTGTCCCAGGAGCTCCACTGCCGGGTGACGGGATTGAGCCGCCTGGCCGATCCCGGACCGGTGGACCAGATGGTGCCATCCGGGTGCAGCGCCATGCTGTTGCCGTTCGGCTGGCCGCGGACGGCGGATGGGAAGGGCCACGTGGTCCATTGCCCCGTCTTGATGTCGTAGCTGAGCCAGCGCCGCTCGTTGGGATCGGGCAGCCACATGATGCCTGCCTCGCTGATCTGCAGATTACCCGGGCGGGCTTTCGGCGCGGTCGTCATGGGCGGAGCAATCTCGCTGTATTCGAGCGTCGCAGGGTCGAAACGGCTGATCTTGCCGCCGAGCCGCTGATTCGCCCAGCCAACCCCAAAGGGATCCACGGCGACGTCATGGGTTTCGGCCCCTTCATTTTCGAGTTCGTATTGCACGACGCGGTAGTTCCTGGCTTCGCCTGCCATAAGGGTCCTCGGCAACCGGCTGTTGGGATCGGGCGCGGGTAAGGCTGGAAGGTTCGTGGCCAGGTAATCGACCAAGACCGCGGCGTCCTGATCAGTCACGTCGGGTAGCTTCGCATTCTTCATGTCGGCACGCATGTCTTCCACGGTGGTTCGCCATGCGGCGCGATCGACGCGATTGGCGGCGATCCGTGTGCCCTCGTGACAGGAAACGCAGCGCGCCTGGATGATCTCTTTGCCGCGTCCTTCCGGAAGGGACGCCAGCGTCGCCTGATCCTGCGGGATCCGCCTCGGCCAGGCCGCAGGCAGCATCGGTGCGCGCCGACCGGTGAGTGACACGTTGACGCGGGCGGTCCCCTCTAGGAGGACGTCCACCGGGTTGGACCAGGCGCTTTGGAATTCGCCGCCGATGCCCTGCACGATCCAGCGTCCGGGCAGAAGGTTCGCCGCATAACGGCCCTCGTCCTTGCTGACGACCATGATCGTGAGCCGCCGCCGGGCGTTTCTCAATTTGACGAACGCGCCTGCAACCGGTCGTCCGGACGAATCCGTCACCACGCCTTGCACGGTCCCACCATGACTCTCAATGCTCTGAAGACTCTCTGAGGCGGCTTCGGCGCCGGCGCTTTGCGCTGGCCTCCCCGGGTAGCTGGACGCCAGCAGAACGACGACGAGACCGATGAGTGTCTGGCTTGTCTTGGACATCATCTTTCTCCTCCCGAGTCCCGGGTTTACTTCGGGCGCCCGAGATATCCCTGCGTGAGCGTCTGAATCTTCCATGCGGCGCGGCGCCCCACGAGGTAGAGCGTCTTTTTGTCCGGACCGGCGAATGCGAGATTCTGCACGAACCGGGCCGTGGGGATCGTGCCAAGGTGCCGCCCCTGCGGGCTAAAGACCTGTTGCCCGCCGCCGCTCGCGCTCAGAACCAACTGGGTTTCTTTTCCGGGGGATACACCGGCACTGCCGGAACGAAGCCATTCCGGTTCGGCATTTCGACCTTCGGCAGGGTCTTCTCGTCCATGACGTCGCTTTCCTTGATGATGCCGTTCCAGTAGTACAGAACTGCGACCAGGGCGTAGACGTCGTTCGGCGTGAGCGATCCCGGATTGCTGACGGGCATCGCGCGGTTGATATAGTCCCACGCGATCGTCGCATACGGGTAGTAGCTTGGCCCGTTCCTTTCCTCGCCGTAATACGTGCCGCGATACGGCGTGCCGGGACTGCCGATCACCAGACTCCGCATGAGCCCGTTTTCCCCGTTCTTCCCGTGGCAGACCTCGCACCGCTTGGCATAGATCTGCGCGCCTTCCTTGGCTGTGCCGCGCCCGGGAGGAAGTTCCTTTCCCTCCGGCCCGATCATTCGGTCAAAGTTCTGGATTTCTGCCTGGCTCAGGGGCGTGCCTACATCGGGATAGGCACGCGGTTGCGACTGCGCCAGCACCGCCAGAGGGATTGCCAGGATCATCACTGGCAACAGGAATTTAGGCGAACAGGACATCGGAAATGCTCCCATCGCGAGCGATTTTCCAGGGTTGAATGGCATTGAAATGAATCGCGCGGGGACGTGGGGTTTCTTTCCAATCCGCCAAGTTCATGCCCCAGTTCTTCGTCAA
>JBOGMR010000838.1:0-2465 GCA_050746825.1 Bryobacteraceae bacterium
ATAGCTACTACCGCGATGGCTATCCAATAGTTGCGGCTGGCACGGCGCAACTCCGGGAGAGTCGCTTCGGGCGGGCTTGGAGCTTCTAGCGGAGCGGGTGCTTCCGGCGGTGCGTACAAGCCGAAAACCGGGACGTAGGAGCCCGAGGGTAAGTCAATGCGTACCCGATCTGCGCTGCCGGGGCCGTCATAGTACGCCTTCAGCCGCGCTCGCAGCCGGGTGGCTTCCACGCGGACCAGCGAATCAATTCGCGGATCAAACGACTCTTCGCGGCCGAAGAGCTCCACAGCGACTACATACTCCTTGAGTCGCTGGGCTCCATCATTGAGCGCCTGTGAAACAAGGAATTCCAGCAGGCTGCTGGATCGTTTGGACCGCGTAAACGGAGTGCTTGCCAGGATCGCCGAAAGTTGGGCGTGAACCTCGTCGGCAGAGACACTCTGCGAATTGCTCACTCGAGTCCTTTCAACCTGTCGCCCTCGGCGGTTCCTTTACATTGTAGTCTGATGCCGGATCACGGCCTCGCGTGGTGGGAGGCGGCTACTTCTCTTCAACCTGGCGCCGGAAAATTGAGTATTGGAAGTTGAGTTGTTGGCGCAGACTCTGGTGTCTGCCACCGCCCGACTCGCCGGGCCGCTTGCCTCGCCCTAAAACCTGCGCCCCGGAAACGGAAGACTCGACTGCTTCTTCTGACTCGGCAGCGCCCCGCCGCCCGTATCCGATGGCCGCCGCAAACCGTTGCCCCCAAAATCCAGCTCGGCTGCTTCGAACATCACCGGCCGGTCCAGCACCATCTCGAGCGTGCTGCCTTTTGCCAGCACAGCGTCGGGCCCTCGCGACAGCAGCACTCCCATGAGCCCGGCCGCAGCGCCCGCCGCAGCGCCGATGCCCGCGCCCATGCCGTAATGTCCTGACGCGCCTCCCGCGATCACGCCCACCGACACGCCCGCCGCCGCCGCTTCCCCCACAGTCCGCGCATCGCCGCTCTTGTTGCCTTCGCTCTTGATCTTTCCTTCCGTGCGATCGAACTCTTCGCTCGCGCGGCCGTCGATGCTGCCGACCCGCGCGCGGAAGTCCCGCGTCACTCCGTTTGGCAGAGTGAGCGAATCGAATCGCAGAAAAATCTCGCCGCGTCCCTTAACGCGCCCGGGCCGCTTCACCTGCGTGATCGTTCCCGCCACGTAGCTGCCCGGCGGAATTACGATGCGCCCGCTCACCATGATCGGAAACACCGTTTCCAGGTACACGCGCTCGCCCGCCGCCGAGTGCTTGGTGCTCACGCTGTTGATCAGGCTCAGCGGAATTTTCGTGCCCGTCTGCACCGTGTGTTCGCCCGGCTTCGGCTGTTCGGCCTTCTTCAGACCCCCTTGGTCCGCAGCCTGCTCCGGCTCCGTCTTCGCCGCCACAACCGCGGGCTCACTCTGCCCGAAAGCGGCGGCCACCCACAGCAGAGTGCCTGCCGTAACTGCAATTCTGCGCATCAGGACCGTCCTTCTCTTACTACTATCTATGTTATCAACGTGGGAACCGCGCCGGTGGTTTCACCCGCGTCCAACCAGAGGCATCTTGGTCGCCATCAGCGTCATGAACTGGACGTTGGCATCGAGCGGCAGATTCGCAATGTAGACGATCGTCTCCGCCACGTGACGCACGTCCATGCGCGGCTCCACCATCTTGGCGCCGTTCGCCTGCATCACGCCCTGCGTGATTCGATCCGTCATCTCCGTCGCCGCATTGCCGATATCGATCTGGCTGCACGCGATGTCATACTTGCGCCCGTCCAGCGAGAAACACTTGGTCAGCCCCGTGATCGCGTGTTTGGTCGCCGTGTACGGCACATGATTCGGCCGCGGCGCGTACGCCGAAATCGAACCGTTGTTGATAATTCGCCCGCCGCGCGGATCCTGATCTTTCATCAGCCGGAACGCCGCCTGCGCACAGAGAAACGCGCCCGTCAGATTGACATTCACGATCGAGCTCCACGTCTCGAACGGCAGATCCTCGATGGGAATGCCGGGCGCGTTCAGCCCCGCGTTGTTGAACAGCACATCCAGCCGGCCGAACTCTTCCTTTGTCCGCGCGAACAGCGCGTTCACCGACTCCGGCCGGCTCACGTCGGCCGGCGCCGCCACCATCTTGCGGCCCGATGCGCTCCCCATCGCCGCAGTCTTCTCCAGCTCGGCGCCGCGCCGCCCGGCCAGCACCACCGCGTAACCCGCCGACTGCAGCGCCACTGCCGACGCCCGCCCGATGCCACTCCCCGCGCCGGTCACCAGCGCAACCCTGCCATTCGTCGCCATGCGATTCAGAATAGCAAGCTCCCAATCGATCCCGCCCCCGTGGCGCAGGCACTCGTGCCTGCCTCGTCGGCAGGCTTCAGCCACCCGCCAGGTGCGCGACATAAGAGTGGTCGCACGGCGGATCGGTCCGAGGCGCGACCTGTAACTGAGCCGCGAGCGTGAGCG
>JBOGMR010000839.1:0-4801 GCA_050746825.1 Bryobacteraceae bacterium
CACCGCACAGAAGGCCCAAACGACTCTGGGATTCATCGGCTCGGTGGTGGAGCGCGGCCTCGTCAAGGCCACTTCGGCATTGGTCATCCACCTGAATGTGTGCACACGTTGCGGGAACTGCGTGAAAGCCTGCGCCGAGCTGCACGACGGAATTTCGCGCCTCACGCGGCACGGCATGCTCTTCGAAGCGCCATCGCCGCCACCCAGATCCGTACTCGAACCGCTGTTGGTGACGACGTCCTGTATGCACTGCTTCGATCCCGAATGCATGATCGGCTGCCCCACCGGGGCGATCACGCGCGACGTCAATGGCGAAGTGGTGATTGAGGATTCCTGCATCGGGTGCGGCAACTGTGCGCGGCGCTGCCCGTACGGCAACATCTCGATGGCCGACGCGCGATCCAAGGAGGAGTTGACCAAGCAGCGCACCGGGGCGCCGATCATAGGAGGGTATTTGAAATGGTGGCGCACGCCGGAAAACGAACCGATGATGCATGAGATCGATGCGAACAGCCAGAAGGCCGTGGTCAGACGCATCGCGGTGAAATGCGATCTCTGCCAGGAATACAACTACAACCACGGGTGTGTCCACAATTGCCCGTACAGCGCGATTGAGCGCATGGATGCAGGCGTGTTCCTCCAGCAGTTTCAGGGTGTCGAATGAACGGCGCAAAGAGCGTTGCGTCCAGAGCCCGTGTCTCCACCAGTTGGACACTTGCCGGCAGAGGCGTTTTGATATGGCGGATTTTCGCCGTGTTGTCGGTGGTGGTGCTTTCGTATTGGTACGTCACCGCGCACCGCCAGCCGTCTGCCGATGGCCATCGCAGCCTCGTCATTACGCTCGGGTGGATCGGAACGGCACTCACCGTACTGGCAGCGTCGCTGAGTATCCGCAAGCGAATGGCCTATCAGGGCGCCGGGAAGTTATCGGCGTGGCTGGCCGGACACATTTACTTAGGTGTTGTTGCCGCGTTCGCTATCTTCTATCACTCTGGTTTTCGCACGGGCAGCCCGCTGACGGCGTCGCTTCTGGCGTTTTTCTCGCTCACCGTCGTGAGTGGGCTACTGGGCTGGTGGCTGTCCCGAGCCGTCCCGCCCCTGCTCACCGAAATCGAGGAGACCCCGGCCATTCAGGAGCAACTGCTTTCCGTGCGTGCCGAATGTCTGCGAGGCATGCTCGAACTCGCCGCGGGCGGCTCGGCTGAGTTCCGCGCCGTGGTGGAGCAGCGATTGATGAAGGAGACGGCGTCATGGAAACGCATGGTGCGGTTTTACCGGAAGCAATCCACGCTGAGTCAGGAGCTCCCGGCTTTCCAGAAGGAACACGAAGACGATCTACGGCGCTTGAAGCAGCATGAGCACCGGGCTTTCGAGAAGGCCGCTGAGTATGCTCTTCGGGCGAACAAAATGAGCGCAGAATTGCTTCTGCAACGCGTGCTGCGTGGCTGGCTTACGCTCCACATGGTGAATACGGCCGCGATGTTCGGACTCGCGGCGATTCACATCTTCTCCGTGCTGTATTTTTAACGCTCGAAGCGTTCGGTCCGTTTATGCTCGAACTTATCTTTCTCGAAGGCAGTCGTCAGGGCACAGCCATTCGGCTGACCTTCGAAAAAGCATGGTTCGGCCGGCAGCCCACGTGCGATTTTGTGCTCGACGGCTCGACTGTCAGCAACGCACACTTTTACCTTCTGCGCCGCGAAGCCGACTATGTTCTGATCGACAACAAGTCGACCAACGGAACTTTCGTCAATGGTGTTCGCACACTGGCTGTGCCGCTCCGCGCTGGTGATCGGATCGCCGCCGGCTCCCACGTAATGCAGATACGTGAGGTCGTCGAGCCTGCGAGCCTCCCGTTTCGCTTCATCGCCGTGCAGAAAAATGGGGAACGGGTTTCACAGATCATCGAGCAGACTACCATCCTCCTGGGGCGAAAGAACATCTGCCAGGTGCAGTTGAACGAGCCCTCAGTCTCGCCGGTGCATGCCCAGATGGAGCGCCGTCAAGAGGGCATCTGGATCACGGATGAGTCCAGCGAGGCGGGTGTCTACGTCAATGGCCAGCGTGTGGTAACCCAGCAACTTCGCCATGGCGACCTGGTGACGATCCGGCCTTTTGAGATCACGATCGCGCTCACGGAGGAGATTTGTGTCCTCGAGGTCAAGGACTGCTCCTCAGAATCGAAAGCAGAGCCGAAGGATTTGCCTGCGAACTATCGCGATGTGGTCACGGCCCCGCAACGCCGCGATGCGGGTGAGTCGAAACCCTCGGCGACCATCGCCGCTCGACCCATCTGGGCGCAGTCGAAGGCCCCCATCTGGGTTCCCACCTCCGATATTCTGCCCAACCTGTTTCGCTCAAGGATACTTCTGATTTCTGTCGTGGCCGTACTGGCGTTGGCCGCCTATGCTTTCACTGCGCGCAGATATGGCTTCTACTCTCCGGGCCCCACCGCGAAAGTCCATTCCACGGCCAACGCTGTGTTCGTCAAGAGGCTGGAGCAGTACGAGGTGTCGTCGGAATGCGCGGCGTGCCACTCAGGTTTCGCGCGCGTGCAAAACGATAGCTGCAATGTCTGCCATGCCGACACCCATGCAACCAAGATTCACGACGGGCAAGGGCTGACCTGCGTGAGCTGCCATTCCGAGCACAAGGGGCCGCAGTTCGACATTGCACGAAACGTAGGTGGCGGATGCCAGGCGTCAGGCTGCCACACGAGCGTTCACGAGAAGCCAAAGCTTATTCTGGCGAGGCAACGCCGTCCGGAGGGTGTCAACGTTGTTGTAACCGTAGCCTTCGAGGCGCCGTTCCGGAAATCGGGCGACGAGTTGCATGTGCAGCACGCCGATCTAAAGGACGACTGCGCGAGCTGCCACATTGACGGGGATAATCCAAAGATCAAGACTCCGCGGGACATGATGCGGATGCGGTGCCTCGGCTGTCACGGGTTCGGACCGGAAGCAACTCTCCGGGAGCGCTGCTACAGTTGTCATTTCGAGCACCCCACCAAAAAGCCCGAAAAAATCCTCGCCGCGATGCGCTTCACCGATGTTCCGTCCCTGAACAGTATGGGCCCGTCCGGGAGCAGGTTCGGCAGGGTTCTGTTGCTGTTTATTGCCGTGGTTGCCGCGGTGCCGCTTCTGTACTTCGCCGCCATAACGGCACGGTTTCACTTCGACCAGCGGTTGAGGAGCCGGACAGGGGCCAGCTCTCCAATCGCGGGTCCGGCTGCGGCGGCAGGCCGCCCAACTCCTGCCGAGCCGGAGGCATCACTCAGTGCCGCGATGGCTGCCTCCGCCGTCGCCGAGCCCAAGCCGACTGATAATCAGGCGCCCGGCGGCAACCTGCGTCCGCAGATCGATCTCGATCTGTGTGTCGGCTGCGGATCGTGCGTGCACGTGTGTCCGTTCAATGTCCTGGAGATCGTTAACGAAAAAGCGATCGCGGCGCGCCTGGTCGATTGCACGGGTTACGCCGCCTGCGCCGCCGAGTGCCCGACCGGAGCTATCACGCTGGTGTCTGGAGGCGCTATGCAGACCGTAGAACTGCCCGTCTACGATACCAGCCTCGAAACCAACGTTCCCGGACTTTACCTCGCTGGGGAAGTCACCGGAAAGGCGCTGATAAAGATCGCGATTAACCAGGGCAAGAGGGTCGTGGAATCGATCCTAAGCCGCCCGCCAGAACCCGGCGACCAGTTCGACGTCATCGTGGTAGGTGCGGGACCGGCCGGCGCCAGTGCTGCGCTGGCCGCTAAAAAAGAGGGAATGAAAGTGTTGGTTCTCGAACAGGGGACCACGGCGAACACGATTCGCAACTATCCCCGGCAGAAGTTCGTGATGGCCGAACCGGTGCTGCTTCCGGTGTACGGTCCACTGTGGATGGAGGACTCCTCCAAGGAGGCTCTTATCGAGCGCTGGCAGGAAATCATCGCGTCTACCGGACTCGAGATCCACGAAGAAGAAAAAGTTCTGAGCGTGGTGCGGTACCCCGGCTGCTTCTTGGTCCAATCGACGAAAGGCGAATATCAGGGGAGGAGAGTTGTTCTAGCCATCGGCCAGCGTGGGAGCCCGCGAAAGCTGGGAGTGCCCGGAGAGGATTCGGCGAAGGTTGCCTACAACCTGCTAGACGCAGACGCCTATCACGGCAAGGCGATCTGCGTGGTGGGCGGAGGCGATAGCGGCATCGAGGCTTCCAACGGCCTGGCCAGACCCGACCTGGAAAACCGGGTGTGCCTCGTGCATCGTTTGGAAGACTTCAGCCGCGCCAAGCCGCGCAACCAGAAGAAGGTCCGGAAATCGATGGACGACGGTCGCCTGAAAGCCTTTTTCAACTCTGGCGTGGTGGAGATCCGCGATCGCTCAGTGTTGGTTCAAACGGCGGCCCAGGTGGAAGAAATAGAAAACGATTTCGTCTTCGTGATGATCGGCGGCGAAGCCCCGAAAAAATTCCTCACCGAGTGCGGCATCAAGTTTTCCAACCGCCCGCTGGGATGAGACGGTCCAGGCGTCCGGCTATTTCTTGAAGGTTTTCACGTAGGCCAGTACGTCGTCCGCCTGCGGCGCTGGAATTTTGACCGGTTTCATTTTGCCGACACCCTTGAGGATGATTCTCTTATGCTCCTCGTCGCTTTTGCCCATCACCGCCGGATCCCGCAGGTCCTTCATGGTGACTTTCAGCTTCTTCGCAAGAGCTGCGTTCGGCGCCCCGCTCTCTCCATGACAAGCCTGGCATTCTTCGGCGTAGACCTCTTGTCCCTTTTTCAGATCGGCAGCCGAAGCAGCCGCCGCCAACAATACGG
>JBOGMR010000840.1:0-3975 GCA_050746825.1 Bryobacteraceae bacterium
GTGGACGTCGATTTTTCGCTTGATAAGTGTCTGGGTCCGCCGGAGTCGGAGGTGGAATTGGGAGTCATCGTTTCTCTGATCGCCCTGCTGCCGAAGTAGCGCCACGTAATTTTCTAGAGAAGTTTTCCTTTCTCCCCGCACTATTAGAAGTGATCGAGTTTTTGGACCGGGTGGCGCAGTGGTGTCTCCTCCCCGTCGCCATCTGGATCCTTGTGAGCGGCGCCGACGACCTGATCGTCGACGCGGCCTTCGGCTGGCGCTGGGTGCGGAGCCTCTTCGGCCGCCGCTCCGAGGCGCTGCCCGGCGAAGCCAACCTCCGCGGGGCCCCCCAGAAGCGCATCGCGGTCTTCGTACCCCTCTGGCACGAGCATCAGGTGATTCGCGGCATGATCGAGCACAACGTCGCTGCGATCCGCTATTTCCGCTACGACGTCTTCATCGGAGCTTATCCGAACGACCAGCCCACACTCGACGCCATCCGCGAACTCGAACAGCGTTTCCCCAACGTGCATCTCGCAGTCTGCCCGCACGACGGCCCCACATCCAAGGCCGACTGTCTCAACTGGGTATTCCAGCGCATGCTCGACTTCGAAGAGCAACACCGCGCCCGGTTCGACGTCATCATGTGCCACGACGCCGAAGACCTGATTCACCCGGATTCGCTTCGCTACGCGAACTTCTACTCCACCAACTACGCCATGGTCCAAATCCCCGTGCTGCCGCTTCCCACGCGGCTCACCGAATGGACCCACGGTGTGTATTGCGACGAGTTCGCCGAATACCAGACCGTGAATCTCCCCGCGCGCCAGTTCATGGGAGGCTTCGTGCCGTCCTGCGGCGTCGGTACCGCGATCACTCGCGAGATGCTGGAGAAGATCGCGCAAACCGAATCCAACCGCATTTTCGACCCGCGCTGTCTCACCGAAGACTACGAGCTGGGATTCCGGGTGCGCCGTCTGGGTGGACGCCAGATCTTCGTACCAGTTCACTTTTCCGATGGCGCTCCGGCGGCGACGCGCGAATACTTCCCGCGAAAATTCCGCGCGGCGGTCAAGCAGCGGACGCGCTGGATGACCGGCATCGCGCTGCAATCCTGGGAGCTGCACGGCTGGCGCGACACGCTCAGCCAGCTTTACTGGTTCTGGCGCGATCGCAAGGGGCTGGTCGGCAGCCTCGTCGGTGGTCTGGCCAATCTTCTTCTGATTCACGGCCTGACCCGCCTGGCCTTTGGCGCCGATGCGGCGGCATTGATTCCGCACACCTGGGCCGCCGTAGCCGCGTTGGGCTTCGGTTCCCACCGCATGCTCCTCCGCATGTGCTGCACCACCCGTATTTATGGTTTCGGATTCGCGCTGGGGGTACCGGTCCGCACGATGCTCGGCAACGTGATCAACCTGCTGGCCACTTTCTCGGCGCTGCGGCGTTACAGCGTCGCCAAGGTGCGCCGTCGTCCCCTGGTGTGGCTCAAGACCGAACACGCGTATCCCAGCCGCGCCGCCCTCCGCGGATACCAACGAAAGCTCGGTGAGATTCTGGTTGGATCGTCGTACATCACGCCGGAGGATCTGGAGCAGGCGCTCGCCACGCAGCCCGAGGGCGTGCGCCTTGGAGAGCACCTCGTCAGTCTCGGCAAGCTGACCGATGAGGAGCTGTACGAAGCGCTCAGCCTGCAGCAGAACCTACCCGTCGCTCACATCCGCGAGATTCCGGCGAACGTAGCTCAGTGCCTGCCCGCCGAAGTTTCGCGGCGGTTGAAGATTGTGCCCTTCAAAGTGGCCGCCGGACAGCTATTCGTCGCCGGCCCGGAGATCCCTTCGGAGGAGGCCACGCGCGAGCTCCGCCGTTTCTCGTCGCTCGGTGTGCAGTTCCACTGGATCACGCCCAGGGAATTCAAGGATCTTGAGGCGGCCTACTTGATGGACACCTCGGACGCGGCTTGACGCCGCTTATCGACCACTACGTTCCCTGCCTTCATCACCCAGCGCACGGCGCGCGTCAATGCGCGAATGTCCGTCAGGGGATCGCCTGCGACGGCGATCAGATCCGCATCGTACCCAGCCGCGATACGGCCTGACCGGTCTTCGACGCCCAGCAACGCGGCTCCGTTCGCAGTGGCTGTAGTAATCGCCTGCGCGGTCGTCATCCCCGCCTGCACGAGCCATTCGAGCTCGCGCGCATTCTCGCCGAACATCGTGAATACCGCGTCGGATCCCATGGCGAAGCGCACGCCGGCACGGTGCGCGCGTCCGGCGGTGGCTACGTTGCGTTTGATGAATGCCTGGAGCGCGGCCACGTCGGCGTCGCTGTAGCCGAATTCCCGTGCGTGCTCGGCGTAGTAGCGGTTGTGATCGATGGTCGGAACATAGAACGTCTTGCGGCGCGCCATTTCTGCGAGCGTGTCATCGTCGAGATCGACGGCGTGCTCGACCGAGTCGGCGCCGGCGCGTACCGCATCGCGCGCTCCCGCGGGACCATAGGAGTGAATCGCGACGCGCTTGCCGAGAAGGTGGACCGCGTCGACCGCGGCTTTCATCTCGTCGAAAGTAAACGTCTGCCGCCCGGAAACGTCGTTGCCGCTTCCCGTGGAGCCAAACAGCTTGACCCAATCGGCCCCAGCCGCGATCTGCTGGCGTGCGACGCGCATGACCTCGCCGGGACCGTCGGCTTGCCCCGGGTAAATCGGAACGCCCGGACGAGGCGCCGAGCGGCCGACGCTCAGTCCATAGCCGCAGACGAACAGGCGCGGCCCCTGCATCGCGCCGCGTTCGATGAGGTCGCGCATTGCAAACGACATTCCTTCCGATGCACCCAGATCGCGGACGGCCGTGACGCCGGATTCGAGCGTGCGGCGCGCGTTTTCCTGCGCGAGGAAGACCGTCACAGCAGGCGCACGCGTGCCGCCCTGACCGAATGGCCGCGTGCCCGGTGCACGGTCCCAGTAGTACGTCATGTGCACGTGCGCGTCGATCAGGCCAGGGAGGCCGGTGAAGCCGCTGAGGTCGATCACTTCGGCGCCGGCGGGGATCTCAGTCGTGACTTCGCGAATGCGACTCCCGTCGATGACGACCACCGCGTTCGCACGTGACGTGCCGTCGCCGTCGATCAGCTTGCCGAAACGCACCGCTTTGACGGCCGCCGGCGCCGGGACGAACAAGATGAGGAAGATTAAGGCGACCCGCATCGTGATCACTGTAGCACCCCGCCCGCTCTGTGCCATCATGGTCGCATCGTCCTATGAGAGTCCTCTCCATTGCCCTTCTTGCGGCCGGCCTTCTCGCCGGCGACAAACTTCCGATTCCCCGCTTCGCCGATCCGAATCGCCGCGCGAAATTCGAAGCCGCGTTTCCCGAGATCGACAATATCTTCGAACGCTACCAGCGGCAGCGCGGGGCGCCCGGTCTGATCTTCGGCATCGTCATCGACGGCGACTTGGTACACGTCAAAAGCTTCGGAGTCCGCGACCGCTCCTCAAAGGATGCCGTCACGCCCGGCACGGCCTTCCGCATCGCCTCGATGACGAAGAGCTTCACCGCGCTCGCCATCCTCAAGCTGCGCGATGAAGGTAAACTCTCGCTCGAGGATCCTGTCGCCAAGTGGATTCCGGAATTCGCGCGCATGAACTATCCCACTCGCGACACCGCGCCCATCCGCGTCCGCCAGCTTCTTACTCACGGCGCCGGCTTTCCGGAAGACAATCCTTGGGGCGACCAGCAACTCGGCATTCCCGACGATACCCTCACCGGCTGGCTCCGCAAAGGAATCCCTTTCTCCACACCGCCCGGCACCGCCTACGAATACTCGAACTATGGCTTCGGCCTCCTCGGCCGCATTGTGGCGAAGGCCTCCGGCGTCGCCTATCGCGATTACCTCGAAAAGCAAATTCTCGCGCCGCTCGGGATGACGTCGTCGACGCTCGAGCCTTCCATTGTCCCTGCAAGCCGCCGCGCAATCGGGTACCGCCGCACCGGCGAAGTC
>JBOGMR010000841.1:0-4026 GCA_050746825.1 Bryobacteraceae bacterium
GATGATGACCGCTTCGGTCGAGCCGCGGCGATCGTGCGGGTTGAAGAGGCGGCCGCGGCGAATGGGGATGCGGAGCGTCGCGAAGTAGCCGGTGCTCACGATGCTGGCTTGGGTGGCGATGTGGTCCTTTGATTCTTCGGCTGCGCGATTCGCTACGCGGGTCTCCAACGTGATCCCGACACCTCCAACCGGGAGGCGCGTTGCGGCGGCGGCAGCTTCGACGCCGGCCGTCCGCTGGATGCGTTCGAGGATGCGATTGTAAAGCGCGGCCATGGGCCGGCCGTCGTTTTGTGGCGAAGGAGGAAGCGAAAGCTGCATCGTGAGGAGGCGCTGCGGATCGAATCCGAGATCGATGCCTTCGAGTCGTGTGAAACTGCGGACGAGCAGAGTCGCGGAGACTGCGAGGACGAAAGCGATGGCGAATTCGGAGACAACCAGCAGGCGGGCCGGCCGCACCTGGCGTCCAAAGCGGCTCGCGGTGTGCTCGCGGCGTGTCGCCGCAAATGCCGGGCCGGCGCTGGCAGCGATTCCCGTGAGGAGCGAGACTGAGGCGGCAAACGCAAAAACGGAAACGTCGAGACGGGGATCTTCGAACAGCGGCAAGCCCTCGACGCCGAGCCGTACGATCGCGGTAATGGTCCACTGAGCAAGCAGAAGCCCGAAGGCGCCGCCAACCAGCGCGAGCAGAAGGCCTTCGATGGTCAACTGGCGGACCAGACGTCCGCGGCTTGCGCCAACGGCGAGGCGAATCGCGAACTCGCGCGCGCGCGAAGCCCCTCGAGCGAGAAGCAGGTTGGCGATGTTGGCGCAGGCGATCAGCAGCACCAGGCCAGTCGCGCCCATCAGCAGCCAGAGTGCCGCGCGAAAATCCTTCACCCATAGCTCCTGAATCGGCAGGACTCCGATCGAGACGTCTCTACGGCCGGCCGGGCCGGCGGCGCGCATGCGGCTCGCGACCACATTCATCTCGGACTGCGCCATTGCCAGCGAGACACCGGGATTCAGCCGGGCGATGACCCAGAAACTCCAGGCGCGCTTCTCCTCCATCACCAGCGGCAGATACACCGCTGTTTCGGGACCGGCAGGACGAAAGCCGGCGGGCATAACGCCGACGATCACGTGCGGGCTGCGATCGAGCGTGATCGTGCGTCCGAGGACAGTGCGGCCGGCGCCGAATCTGCGCTGCCAGAAGTCGTGACTGAGTACGGCGAGCCGGGGCGCGCCGGGCTGGTCCTCGCCCTGGCGGAACGCGCGTCCAAGCGCCGGCTGCGCACGGAGAAGCTGGAAGTAGCTGGCCGAGACTTCCAACACGCTAAGGACCTCAGGCGGATCGACGCCTGTGAGGTTGACGGGCTCAAGCGTGTAGGCTTCGATGGCCTCGAACGACTTGGCTTGAGAGCGCCACTCGCGGATGGCTTCACCCGAGACCGAAGAGAATTCGGCGCGAGGAGTACGCTCCCAGATTGCGACAACGCGTCCGTTGTCGGAGCCGGGCATCGAACGGAGCAGGATGGAGTTGACGAGCGTGAACAGCGCGGTATTCAGGCCGATACCCAGGGCAAACGCGAGCACCACCAGCGCGGCCGGCACGGGATGCAAGCGAATCTGGCGGACAGCGTACGAGACGTCGTGGCGCATGGTTCAGCCCACTCTCTTCACGTCGAGGTAACGAACGCCGTGACGCCTGGCGCCAAGGTCGAGAAAGGCTTCGATGCGGCCAGCTCCTGGCGCGAGCTTCACTGAGAATCGGCACGATTCCGCGCCCTTGGCGACTGGCTGTTCGAACGGCGCGCCGTTCCAGCGAAGACGAGCTAGGCAAGCGTCGGGTGCAGGATACGTGCGTAGCGTGATCTGGTAAGAGGGCGTCTGCGCGAGGTCGACTTCCCAATGGCCGACGGCTTCTGGCGTCCAGGCGGCTTCCGGACCGCGCCAGTCCTGGCGTGTGAGCGTGACCGGATCTTCGAAGCGCGTTCCGATCTTGATGCGAGGCGGCGCGTAGCCGCGCGTGGAGGACACGTCGCGGAACCAGGCTTGGTAGCCTTCGCGCATGCGGCGGACGACGTCGGGATTGGCGGCGGCGAGATCGTGTTGCTCGGCAGGGTCGGCGGCCAGGTCGTAGAGTTCCTTGCCGTCGATGAGTTTCCAGCGCTGGGTCCGCGCGGCACAAGCGCGAAAGGCGACCGGCTCGTCCCCGCGGTGCCACTGCGTGTAGAGAGTGCGATCGGGCCAGTCGGTGTCGCCGCGCAGGATGTTGATGCCGTCGAAGCGGACGCCGGGCGGAGGAGCGACGCCGCAAACCTCGAGGAGCGTCGGCGTCACGTCGATGTGGGCGGCGATGCGGTCGATCGTGCGGCCGGCTTTGATGCGCGCAGGCCAGCGCAGGAAGAACGGCACGCGAATTCCCCCCTGGTAGACCGTGCCTTTCTGCGCGCGCATGCCGGCGTTGAAGCGGGGCCGCTGAGGACCGTTGTCGGTCATGTAGATGACGATGGTGTTGTCATCGAGACCCAGAGTCTTGAGGCGCGCCAGCAGACGTCCGACGTTGTCATCGATGTTCTTCACCATCGCGTAGGTCTTGGCGGTCTGCTCGTCGAGTCCGAGCGCGCGGAACGGTTTCACGAGCGCTTCGTCCACCTGAAGCGGATCGTGCGGCGCGTTCGGGGCGATGTAAGCGAAGAACGGGCGGCTACGATTCTGCTGGACGAACTCAAGCGCGGCGTTGAAGAAGATGTCGGTGCAGTAGCCGGTTCGCTTTTCGGATTTTCCGTTGTACTGGAGAATCGGGTCGAAGTACGTGTTGCCGGGCGGGTCGGAGGGCTGAGTGAGGCCGCCGCCCTTGCAGACGAGCGACTCTTCGAAGCCCTGATCGATGGAGCGCAGCGGGTAGTTATCGCCGAGGTGCCACTTGCCGAAGATGCCGGTCCGGTAGCTGGCATCGCGCAGCATTTCGGCCAGCGTGACCTCGTCGGGATACATGAGCGAGCGGCCGAGGAACGTATCGACGACGCCGGTGCGGTAGTTGTAACGGCCGGTCATCAGGCTCGAACGCGTCGGTGAACAGACCGGACAAACCTGGAACTGCGTGAACTGGATACCGTCGCGGCCGATCGAGTCGAGGTTCGGAGTCTTGAGGTGAGGATTGCCGTGGATCGAGAGATCGCCGTAGCCCTGATCGTCGGTGATGAGCAGGATGACGTTGGGGCGGGCGGCACGTTGCCCAAGGAGAGACGGCGCGAGGAGCGACGGAGCAGCCGCGGCGGAAAGAAGCTGGCGGCGGGTCATGATAGGATGGCCTCCGGCTTATGGACTCTACGAACATAACACGTCGTGAGTTGGCGCTTGGGAGTGCCGGAGCGGCTGCCGCGCTGGCTCAGGGCGCGCGGCGGCGTCCCAACATTCTCTTTGTGATGGTGGACGAGATGCGCTGGGATGCGATGAGCTGTGAAACGCACCCGGTCGTCGCGACGCCCAACCTGGATCGTCTGGCGAAGCAAGGCGTGCGGTTTGCGAATGCTTATACCGTGGCGCCGGTGTGTTCGCCCGCGCGGACGTGCGTCTTCACGGGCCGTTACGCGGATGTGCATGGAGTGATCCGTAACGCGATGCCGGCGAATCCGGGCGAAATCTTCCTGCCGTCGATTCTGAAACACTACGGCTACCACACGGCAATCGCGGGCAAGCTGCACTATGTGCCGCGGGAATTCGATTTCGGGTTCGACCAGTTCTGGAGTTTCACTGCCGAAGGGCCGACGCCCGAACTGGGTTACATGGCGTACCTGGAAAAGAAGCACGGCTCGCGCTCGAAGTGGCCCTATGTCAAGGGGACGTGTCCGTGGCCGGACGATCCGCTGGGCAGGGACGTGGGCGTGTTTCTGTATCCGGAGCCGGACTTCGAGACGGAGTGGATCACGGACCGGTCGATCGACTACCTGAGAAGCCGCAGGGAGAAAACGGAGCCGTGGTTTCTGTTCACGAGCTATTTGAAGCCGCATTCGCCGTCGGTCGAGCCGAAGCGCTACTTCGAAA
>JBOGMR010000842.1:0-10388 GCA_050746825.1 Bryobacteraceae bacterium
TACACGCAGGAAACGCCCGGCGACATCGAGTGAGCGGAAAAGCTCTATCGTCAGATCATCGCTTCGTCGAAGGACGCGCGCCCGTGCGCGGCTCAGGCCCAGTACAGGCTGGGTCAGCGCCTGCTCCAGAAAGGGGACACGGTGCAGGCGCGGAAAGCCTTCGAGCAGTTGATCGCGGAATACCCGGAGCAGAAGGAACTCGCCGCGCAAGCCCGCGAGAAGATTCCCGCGCCTCTGAAGCTGCTGCCTCCGCCCTGGGACGACGGGGAATTTCTCGAATTCCCGCTCCGATTGCCGACTGGCCGGAGCGGTTGGAATTCTCGCCGCTGCCGCCGCCTGGGTCATCCGGCGGCAGCTTCGGCTGGCCGGCCTTAAGGCGGATTTGGCCGCGGCCGTCTCGCATGAATTGAAGACGCCGCTGTCATCGATGCGACTTCTGGTAGACACTCTCCTCGACGAGCCCGCCCCGGCCGATTCTGTGAAAACGCATGAATACCTGGCGCTGATCTCTCGCGAAAATGCGCGGCTGAGCCGCCTGATCGAAAACTTCCTGATGTTTTCGCGCATAGAACGAAACCAGTATGTATGCCGGCTTGAGGAGACGCAGCCGGCAGGAGTCGTACGTGGTGCACTCGATGCGATCGGCGAGAAGCTGCAGGAGTATGAAGTGGATGTCGACGTCGCCCCGGGTCTTCCCGCGATCCGCGCGGATGTGGGCGCCCTGGTGGCGGTGCTGGTGAATCTGCTCGACAACGCCTTCAAGTACACGGCGGAGAATAAACAAATTCGAGTGCGCGCGTTTTCCAACAAGGAACGTGTGTGTTTTCAGGTTGCCGACAACGGGATCGGACTGGCGCCTAAGGAAGTCAAAAAGATCTTCCGGAAGTTCTATCGTGTCGATCAACGGCTGGCGCGCCGGGCGGGCGGATGCGGACTCGGTCTCGCAATCGTGGATTTCATTGTCAGCGCGCACGTCGGCTCGATCGAAGTGGAGAGCCGGCCCGGCGCCGGAACCGCGTTTACCGTGTCAGTCCCGCGCGGGGCGGAATCGGTGGCATGATGCGTGGCAGCCGCATCCTGATCGTGGAAGATGATCCGGCGCTCATGCGTGGCTTGAAGGACAACTTCGCTGCTAAGGGTTGCCTGGTGGAAACTGCGCCGGACGGCCAACGGGGACTGGAGCGAGCGCTGTCTGGCGAGGCCGACCTGATTCTGCTCGACATCATGCTCCCCCGGGTGAACGCCTACGAGATTTGCCGGGCCGTCCGCGAGAGCGGCCTCGAAGTCCCGATCATCATGCTGACGGCGAAAGGGCAGGAGGAGGACGTCATTCTAGGCCTCAATCTCGGCGCGGACGACTACGTCACGAAGCCGTTCCGTATCGGCGAGCTGCTGGCGCGGGTGAACGCCTTTCTGCGGCGGCGGCGCGCAGCATCGGGGGAGATCGTGGCGTTCGGCGAGTATACGCTGGATCAGGTGGACCACAAACTTTTCAAGAACGGTGTGGAAGTCGAGCTGACGCCCAAAGCGTTTCGTCTGCTGGTGCATTTCGCTACCCGTCCGGGGCGGGCGTTAACCCGAAATGAAATTCTGACTGCGGTCTGGGGGCACTCGATCATCGTGACGACCCGGAGCGTTGATCGTTGTGTGACCACGTTGCGCGTCAAGATCGAGGAGGACCCGCATAATCCTGCTCTCATTCAGACCATTCGCGATATCGGGTATCGGTTCGAGCCGGTGGAGTAAGCGACTGGTAGGCGCGCCGGTAGTCCAATGGGCCACCGCACGAGCCTGATAGAATCTAATGGACATTGGGGACTACCTTTCGCGAGGTTCGCTACGCGATACGTTTGTTCGCGGCGCGGCCGCTGTTCACGTCGCTGACAGCGCTGATTCTGGGACTTGGGATTGGAGCATCGACCGCGTTGTTCACGGTAGTGGACGCGTGGCTTCTGCAACCTTTGCCGTTTCGAAATCCGGACAGCCTGGCGGCGATCTGGCGGATCGATCGCAATCGGCCGGGCGTACCGTCGGTTTTTCCGACGCGGCGCGACTACCAGTCGTGGAAGGAACAGGCGAGAAGCTTTCAAAGCTTATCTGCCTACTTCTGGCGAAGTCTGGTGCTGCGCGGGTCAGGACCACCGGAAGTCCTGATGGCCGAAATCGTGACGCCGAATTTTTTTGAGACGCTGGGCGTCGAGGCCCGGCTGGGACGCGCCTTCGCAGCAAGCGATGTGGGCTCGCCGGTGGTGGTGCTCAGTCACGAATTGTGGGAGCGCCGGTTCGGCTCCTCGCCCGATGTGCTGGGGAAGAGCATCACGCTCGATCGGGGCGCCTACACGATCGCCGGAATCATGCCGCCGGGATTTCTGCTGCCCAGCATCGGCCAGACGCGCAGGCCGGATATTTGGATCCTGTTGCAGCCCGGCGACGAGAGCTTCTGGGGCTACCCCTTCAGCGCGACGGCGATCATCGCGCGCCTCAAGCCGGGCGTGCAGCCAACAGCCGCCCGGAGCGAACTCGCCGCGCTGAGAAGCGGTATTGAGTCGTCGTATCCGCCAGGGATCAAGGCGACCGGTCTATCGGTGGCGCGTCTGCAGGATGACGTGACGCGCACGCTGCGTCCGGTTCTGCTGATGCTGACGGGCGCGGTCGGGGTGCTGCTGCTGATCGCGACGAGTAACGTGGCGGGACTGCTGACCGGCAGAGCGCTGGAACGGCAGAAGGAGATCGCGGTACGCGCGGCGCTGGGTTGCGGGCTGCGCGGAATGCTGCGCCAGTTGCTCACCGAGAGTGTGGTGCTGGCGCTGATCGGATCGGTTCTGGGGGTCGCGCTGGCTGCGGCGGGCCTGAAGCTGTTTCTGGGTCTGGCGCCGTTTGAGACGCCGCCGGTCAGGCCCATCACGCTGAATCTGCGCGCGCTCGCGTTCGCCGTCTCGGCAGCCGCTTTGACGGGTGTCGTATTCGGCCTGCTTCCGGCGTGGCATGCGCTGCGCGCGGATGTGGTGGAGGCGCTGAAGAGTTCCAGTCGCGGCTCATCGTCGGGACGCGGCATGTTACGGTCGCGCGGGATCCTGGTAGGCGCCGAAGTCGCGCTTTCGCTGGTGCTGTTGAGCGGAGCCGGGTTGCTGCTCAAGAGTTTCGCGCTCCTGGAATCGGAGCCGCTCGGGTTTCGGCCAGGCGGAGTCCTGGTGGCCAACCTTGCGCTATCGAGTCAGGCGTATCGGGAGCACCTGCATCGCGCCGAGTTCGCCGAAAGACTTCTGTCCGAGGTGCGTGCATTGCCCGGAGTTTCCGCCGCGGGCCTTACATCGCACCTGCCCCTGCAGAATACGGCCAATCGTCCCGTTGCCGTCGAGGGCCGCCCGTCGAACGACGCCGGCATGGCTGCCGCGCGGCAAGTGGTAACGCCCGAGTATTTCGGCGCGATCGGTATCCCGCTGATCGAAGGGCGCTACCTGAACCAGCACGATCGCGAGGACTCGCTGCCCGTAGTCATGATCAATCAATCGGCGGCGCAACGCTTCATGCGCGGCGAAGGAGCGATCGGCAAGCGCATTCAGATCGGGACGGGGACGAGTGCATCGCGATGGCTGACGATCGTGGGCGTCGTGGGGGACACCAAGTACACCCAGTATGATTCGCTCGACTGGACCGTGCGGCCGGAGTTGTTCATTCCGTACCGGCAGGCGCAGGGCGAGGCTTTCGACGTGATGGCGGTCAGCGTGATCGTTGTATTGCGCGCCGCCGGCGATCCCGCGCAGCTCGCCGGACCGCTGCGGCAGCGGGTGAACGCGGTTGATCCGGACCTTCCTCTGACCGAGTTGAAGACGATGGAGGCGAACGTGGCGCGGGCGGTTTCGCAGCCACGTATCCGAGTGACACTCTTGGCGGTGTTGGCGGCCGCCGCGCTCATCCTGGCTTCAGCAGGGCTCTACGGTGTGGTGTCTCAATCGGTCGAGGAGCGCCGCACCGAGATCGCGATTCGTATGGCGCTCGGCGCAAGTCCGGCGAGTATCTTACGAGGACTAGTGGGGGGCGTGCTGCTGGTGACGGCGATCGGCACGGCGTTCGGAATCGGCGCGGCATGGGCGCTCGGGCGTTTCATGCGCGCGTTCCTTTATCAGATGAGCCCGGCCGATCCGCCGGTGCTGGCGCTAGGCGCGGCCATCCTGGTGGTGGCGGCGCTGGCGGCGTCCTTTGTGCCGATTCGTAGGGCGACCAAGGCCAACCCGATGATGCTGCTGCGTTCGGAATGAGCTAGCGGGCCGCGGCTGCCGGCTCGCTGGAGCGATGCGCCGGCTGCGCGAGATAGCGGCTGATTTCACAACGTAGTCCGGCAAACGCCTCCAGCGTTTCGGATGCGAAACTCCACAGGCTGTAACCACCCGCCCGGAGCGCTTTGCGGTGACTGATCCAGACTACCCAGGCGCTTGCCGTGAGAAGGAGCGCGTGGAAAGCGTCGGCGGCACGGCGCCAGGGCGCGGGACGGACTTCCGCCAGTTTGGCGAGCATGGCGGCCTGGTAGCGCAGGTGAGCGGTCTCGTCCGATAAAATGCGCACGCTGAGCGCCCGCAGCAACGGTGACGACGTGGCCCGTTCGAGCGCGCGATAGTACGGCACGGCGATCGTCTCCGCCGTCACGAGTACACGCAGGTTCAGCTCGAGCCCGGCGAGGTTCCGAAGGCGGCGGAAAATGCCATCGAGCCAATGGTGCTCGATCTGAGGGATGCCTTCGCGTTCGAGGAATCGGCCGAGAAGCGCGTGGTGGCGTTGCTCCTCTTTGACGAACAGGGCGAGGGCGGCGGAGAAGTAGGGATCCTTGATGCGCTGGGAGAAAGTGAGACCGCGCCGAAGCAGCCGTTTGCCGCCCGCGCCTTCGCCGAGCTGGAACTGCTGGAGGGACGCGGCGATGCTGGCCAGTTCGACGGGTGTGAGGCGGCGAGGCTCGTCCCAGGCGAAGCTGGGCTCTTCCAGGGAGGCCTGTTCGAAGTGGCGGAACCAGGAGCGGAAGCGGTCGTCGCGTACAATCATGAAGTACTTTATATCACAAAGTTAATGAAGATTGCAAGGGAAAAATCTGGGGAGGAGCAGGCTTCGGTGTGTTATCGTGCCTGAACGTGAGCCTTTCGACGTTTAGCTTTCCTACCACGATTCTGTTCGGCGCCGGCGCTGTGGGCCAGCTTCCTGAGCAACTGCGTAAGCGCGGCATCCTGCGGCCGCTGGTGGTCACCGACGCGGGTCTGGCGCGGACGCCGGTCTTCGCGGAAGTAGCGGCACTAATCCCTGGCGCGCCTGTCTTCTCGCAAGTCGAGCCGAATCCGACCGAGCAGAACGTGACCGAAGGAGTGGAGGCCTACCGGAAAAACGGTTGTGACGGAATCGTGGGAGTAGGCGGAGGATCGCCGCTCGATGCAGCGAAGGCGATCCGGCTGATGGTAACGCACGAAGCGCCGCTGGCGGAGTACGACGACCTGCTCGACGGCGCGAATCGGATCGCGGCGAACGTTCCGCCGTTCATCGCGGTCGCAACCACGTCGGGAACCGGGAGCGAAGTGTCGCGCTCGACCGTCATCACCATCACGAAGACGAACCGGAAGACGGTGGTCTTCAGCCCGCATCTGATCCCCACGCTGGCGATCGCCGACCCGGAGTTGACCGCGCACATGCCGCCGCACATCACCGCGGGCACCGGCATGGACGCCTTCACGCACAACGTCGAGGCGTTTATCTCGAAGGGCTATCATCCGATTTGCGACGCCGTGGCGCTGCAGGGCGCGCGATTGGTGTGGGACAACCTGCCGCGTGTGATGGCGAACCCGAACGACATGGAAGCGCGCGGGAACATGCTGATGGCGTCGATGATGGGGGCGATCGCGTTTCAAAAGGGGCTCGGCGCGACGCACTCGCTGGCGCATCCGCTTTCATCGGACTGCGCGATGCATCACGGGACGACGAATGCGATTCTGTTACCGGTGGTACTCGAATACAACCGGCCGGTGGTGGCGGCGCAACTTGAGAAGCTGGCGGCTGAGTTCGGGGGTGGCGATGTGGCGGAGCGAGTGCGGGAGCTGAACGCGCGCATCGGGATCAAGCCGCGCCTTCGGGATTGGGGTGTCACTGAGGAGATCCTGCCGAAGCTGGCAGATAAGGCGATCCAGGATGGCTGTCACCAGCTCAACCCGCGGCCGTGTACCCGCGAGGATCTCCTGGCGCTCTACAGAGCGGCGTTCTAAGATGGCTCTGATGGTCCTGTGCGCCAATGTGGCGCGGGCGCTTGCGCCTTCTACTGCCCGACTCGTCGGGCCGCCTGGTCGCGCGTCAGCGAGCGCCGGCGCAAGTTCGACAAGCGCCGAGATGAGTCGCGGCGTGGCAGGCACACGTACCTGCGCCACGCTGCTTGTCGGGTTACTCGTGTGCGCGATTTCACTGGCGCAGCCAACCCCGACGCAAATCGAATTCTTCGAGCGTCGCATCCGTCCCGTGCTGGTGGAGCGCTGCTACGAGTGTCATGGGCCGAAGGCAGCACAGCCCATGTCGGAGCTGCGGCTCGACACTCGCGCCGGGATGCTTAAGGGCGGGGAGCGGGGCCCCGCGATCATCCCGGGTGATTCCGAGAACAGCCGTCTGATTCGCGCCATTCGCTACCAGGACCCGCGGCTGCTGATGCCGCCGAAGGGGCGGCTCGCGCCGGAGCACGTGGAGGATTTCGCCGCGTGGATCAAGATGGGTGCACCCGATCCGCGCGTGGAGTCGAAAGAGCTGGCTACGGCCGCACCGCGCGGCATCGATTTCGCGCGCGCGCGGAAGTTCTGGGCGTTTCAACCGCTCAAGAGTACGTCCCAAGCGACCGTCGATTCTTTTCTGTTCGCAAAGCTCAAATCAAAAGGCCTTGCGCCGGCGCCTCCAGCCGATCGCCGAACGCTGCTGCGACGCGTGTACTTCGATCTGATCGGGCTGCCGCCATTGCCGGCGGAAGTGGACGAGTTCGTCAATGACCGAGCGCCGGATGCCTTTCGCAAGGTGGTCGCGCGGCTGCTCGATTCGCCGCACTACGGCGAGCGCTGGGCGCGCCATTGGCTCGACCTGGTGCGGTTCGCCGAGACCGACGGTCACGAGTTCGACGTCGACAAGCCCAACGCCTGGCGCTACCGCGATTATGTGATCCGAGCGTTGAACAACGATCTTCCGTACAACCGCTTCGTGCGCGAGCAGATTGTGGGCGACTTGCTCAACGATCGCGACGAAGCTGCAGTCGGCAGCGGATTTCTTTGGCTTGGAGAAGTGATCAACACGCCCGTCGATACGTTCCAGGCGCGGGCGGACCGCATCGACAACCAGATCGACGTTTTCGGCAAAGCGTTCCTCGGGCTGACGGTGGCGTGCGCGCGCTGCCACGATCACAAGTTCGACCCGATTCCGGCGGCCGACTACTACGCGCTCGCGGGATTCATGCACAGCTCGCGCCCGAGGCAGGCGTCGATCGACGCGCCCGAGCGAGTGGCGGAGTTGCGCGCGATTGCCAAGCGGCTGGGCGATGCCCGCCCGTATTCGCCGCCGCCCGAGCCATTTCGCCTGAACGATTCGCGCTATGAGAATTTCGAGGATTTTGCCGGCGACCGCTTTGCGAGGTGGACCGTGGCCGGCGAGGCGTTCGGCGAAAGCCCCGTGGCGGGCCTCGCCGATTCGGGCCGGTTCGCGGATGGCTTCCAAGGCATTCTGATCTCGCGCGAATTCCTGATCAAGAAGCGCTATATCCACGTGCGCATGGCGGGCACGGGCCGCGTGCGGCTGTTTGCGGATGAATACACAAATTCGAGCCGCACGCTCGCCGGGCCGGACCGTTTCGCGTGGAAGACGATTGACGCGCGGATGGGCGTGGGGAATCTGGCGTACCTGGAGATCTCGGACTTGGACCAGAACGGCCACGTCGCTGTGGACCAGATCTGCTTCTCCGATGTGAAGGAGCCACCGGGTCCGAACGATGCTGCACTGCGCGCACGACCGGCCGGAGTCGCGGCTTCGGAAATCCCACTGTCGACCTTCGCGCTCGCGACTGTCGATGCAGAGCCGAGAGACATTCGGGTGCACATCCGCGGCAGCCACGCGAATCTCGGGGCAGAAATTCCGAGGCGTTTCCTCACGGTGCTTTCGGGCGATCAGCAGCCGGGCGTGGGCCAGGGAAGCGGACGCACCGCACTGGCCGATCGGCTGCTGCGCGACGCCACGCCGCTGCTTGCTCGCGTGATGGTGAATCGCCTCTGGAAGCATCACTTCGGGCGCGGTCTGGTGGATACTGTCGACAACCTCGGCATGACCGGCGAGCGGCCGACACATCCGGAGCTGCTCGATTATCTGGCGCTCAAGTTCATCGAGAGCGGCTGGTCCGTGAAGGCGATGCATCGGATGATCGTGCTGTCGGCGGCGTATCGGATGTCGAGCCGTCCCGATGCGAAAGCCGACGGGGCGGATCCGCGAAACGAGTGGCTGCACCGGATGCCGATCCGGCGGCTCGAGGCCGAGGCCATTCGCGACGGCGTGCTGGCGGTCGCAGGGACGCTCGATCGAAAGATGTACGGGCCGAGCGTGCCGCCGTACGTGAGCCCATACATGGACGGCGATCCGCGTGGCAAGCCGAAGTCGGGTCCCCTCGATGGTGCGGGACGCCGCAGCGTATACATTCAGGTGAGGCGCAACTATCTTACGGACATGTTTCTGACATTTGATTATCCACTGCCGATCACGACCATCGGGCGGCGCAACACGTCGACAGTGGCGTCGCAGGCGCTGTACCTGATGAACAGCGAGTTCATCACACAGCAGGCGGAGCACTGGGCGCGCCGGATTACGGCCGAAGAGTCCGACGGCGCACGCCGCGTCCGGCGCATGTACGAAGAGGCGTTCGCCCGGCCGCCCGAAGCCGAGGAGACCGCCCAAGCTCTTGAGTTTGTCGCGAAGCGTTCGTGGGCCGACCTGGCGCACGTGCTGATCAATACGACGGAGTTTTTCTATGTTCGGTAAGGTTCAGTCCACAACCCGCCGTGAAATGCTGTGCCGCTGCGCCAACGGCTTCGGCGGTCTGGCGCTGGCGTGCATGGCTGCGGAGAATCGCGAGCGCGCGCTCAACCCGATGGCGGTGCAGCCGCCCCACTTCAAGCCGCGCGCGAAGTCGGTCATCTTTCTCTATATGGATGGCGGGCCGTCGCAGGTTGATACGTTCGATCCGAAACCGCGCCTCACCCGCGAACACGGCAAGCCGATGCCGATGGAGACGCCGCCGACGCAGTTCAACGACAACGGCAACGTAATGCAGTCGCCGTGGGAGTTCAAGCGCCGTGGACAGTCTGGGATAGAAGTCAGCGAGCTGTTGCCGCACATTGCCGAGTGCGTCGACGACCTCACAGTAATTCGCTCGATGGTCGCGGACAACTCCGAGCACACGGCAGCGAATTACATGCTGCACACGGGCTTCTCGATGCAAGGACGTCCGAGCATGGGCTCGTGGATCACCTACGGCCTTGGGAGCGCTTCGCAGAATCTGCCCGGATTCGTGGTGCTCGACAGCGGACTGATTCCCGCGGGCGGCATGGATAATTTCGGCAGCGGATTTCTGCCCGCGGCATATCAGGGCACGCTGTTTCGTGGCGGGCCGCAGCCGATCGCAAATGTGCAACGGCGCGAGTCGAGCGCGGAAATCCAGCAGGAGAAGCTCACGCTGCTGCGTAAGCTGAATCGCGGAGTGATCGACAGAATGGGCTCGGTCACGGAGCTCGAAGCGACGATCGCTAATTACGAGCTCGCGTACCGGATGCAAGCCGCGGTCCCGGAGTTGATCGATCTGAGCGGCGAGTCGAAGGCGACGCTCGATCTGTACGGGATCGGGCAGAAGGAGACCGAGGCTTTCGGGCGCCAGTGCCTCATGGCGCGGAGGCTGGTAGAGCGCGGCGTGCGTTTCGTCGAGTGCCTGACGCCGAAGATTCCGGGGGCGGACCGCTGGGACCAGCACGGTAATTTGAAAGACGGTCACACGAAGAACGCGCGCGCCACCGATCAGCCGGTCGCGGCGTTAGTCAAAGATCTGAAGGCGCGCGGCCTGCTGCGTGATACGCTGGTGATCTGGGGCGCGGAGTTCGGGCGCACGCCCATGTCGCAGGGCGGTACGGGTCGCGATCACAATCCTTACGGATTCACGATGTGGCTCGCCGGCGGTGGCGTCAGCGGCGGAACAGTGTATGGCGCCACGGACGAGTACGGCTACTTCGCGATCGAGAATAAAGTGCACATTCACGATCTGCACGCGACGTTTATGTACCTGCTTGGTATAGTTCTTAGACAGCTCTCGTTCCGCTTCAGTGGAAGGGACATGCGGATGACGGACGTTCATGTAG
>JBOGMR010000843.1:0-7321 GCA_050746825.1 Bryobacteraceae bacterium
TACTTTGCAAGGATGGCTCGACCATCGAGGGCAGCGCCTGGACCGCTCTGTTGCACGACGCGGCCGGCGCCGTCACGGGCATCATCGCCGTGGTCGCCGACATCACGCAACGCAAGCAGCTCGAAGAGCAGCTTCGACAGTCGCAGAAGATGGACGCCGTCGGCAAGCTCGCCGGAGGCATGGCGCACGACTTCAACAATCTGATGACCATTGTGACCGGCTACAGCGAAATGGCGCTGAAACAGTTGGGTCGAACTCATGCGCTTACGCATCCTGTGGAGGAAGTCAAGAAGGCAGGTGAGCGGGCTGCCTCGCTGACGCGCCAGCTTCTGGCGTTCAGCCGGAGGCAGCTTCTGCAACCGAGGGTCGTCAGCCTCAACAAGGTCGTGTCGGAGATGCGCGACATGCTGCAGCGGCTGGTCGGCGAAGATATCACGCTCGAAGCTTCGCTCGATGCCGGTCTGTGGAACGTCCGGCTCGATCCCGGGCAAGTGGAACAGGTAATCATGAACCTGGCGGCGAACGCGCGCGACGCGATGCCGCGCGGCGGCCGGCTGACGATCAGCACGCAGAACCTGCAGCTTAGCGCTCCGGTTGCCGCCGCGGGTTCAACCCTGTCGCCCGGCAGCTATGTGGTCCTCACGGTGAGCGATACCGGCATTGGAATGGACGCCCGCACCCAGGCGCGCATCTTCGAGCCCTTCTTCACGACCAAAGCCATCGGGCAGGGCACGGGCCTCGGCCTGTCGACGGTCTACGGCATCATCCAGCAGAGCAGCGGCGCGATTTCGGTATTCAGCGAGCCGGGACGCGGCTCGGTGTTCTGTATGTACTTCCCGAGAACCACCGAAAAGTCGGAGAGCGCGAGTGACTTCGAAGCCCTGGCGCCGCCAGCCAGCGGCCATTCGGAACGCGTGCTGGTCGTTGAGGATGAACCGGTCCTGCGCACGTTCCTCTGTGAGCTGCTCGAATCGAGTGGCTATCGCGTGCTGGAAGCGCGCAGCGGCGAGGAAGGGCGCATCATCTTCCAGCGCCACATCGATGAGATCGACCTGCTCCTGACCGACGTGGTGATGCCCGGCATGAGCGGCGCCGAACTGGCCGCCCAACTAGCGGTGCTGCGTCCCGGATTGAAGGTCTTGTTCATGTCGGGCTACATGGACGACACAGCGATGCGTTACGGCATCCATGAAGACCGCGTATCCTTCCTTCACAAACCGTTTGGAACGGACGAGCTGCTGCGGAAGATCCGGGGCGTGCTGGACCTGACCGCGAACCCGAACGTGCGCACATAAGCCCGGCATGAGGACCTCACAACGTGGCGCGGACACTCGTGTCTGCCGCGCCGAAAGTTCGCGAAGGTCTTCGTGACATCGGATACAATGCCCGCATGATCCGAGTGGCTGTACTAGCGCTGTTCGCCGTCTTGTGCTGCGCACAAGTACGCAGCGGCAAGTTTCACAACCGCGATGCGTGGATGCTGGAGACACCGGCGATGCGCGTGACCGTGATGCAGGTGGGCGGGCACATCGCCGAGATCGTGTTGAAGGGCGGCGGCGCGGTCAATCCGCTGTGGGTTCAGAAACGGCCGACCATCGACGCGTCCGACTACGATCCGGCGCGGCACGAGAAGTTCTATGGCGGCGGATCGGGCGCGCGCCTGATGAGCGGCCTGCTCGGGCACAATGTCTGCTTTCCGTTCTGGGGCAATCCGTCGCCCAGCGAAGCCAAAGCCGGCATGACGTTTCACGGCGAGACGGGCGTGGTGCGGTGGAAGCAGGTGGCGGCAGACGAAGGCGCGCTCACCATCGCGGCGGATCTTCCCGAATCGCGCACACGCCTGGTGCGCGCCCTGCGCGTTTCCGGACAGGTGGTCTACTTTCAATCGACGGGCGAGAACCTGAGCGCCTGGGACCGGCCGGCCGGCTGGTGCGAGCACGTGACGCTGGGGCCGCCGTTCCTCGAGAAAGGCGTAACGGTGAGCGATGCGTCGCTCACGCGCGGGCGACGCAGTGGCGATGAATCCGGCAAGGAGTTTGTCTGGCCGGCCGGAGCCGCTGAGACGGCGATCGACCTGCGCAAGGTGCGCGACATCGAACGCTCCGGGTTCGTCAATAACTTTCTGGTCGATCCCTCGCGCGAGCTGGGCTTCTTCGCCGCTGTGAATCCGCGCCTGCGAGTGCTGTTCGGCTACGTGTTCCCGCGTGCGGAATTCCCGTGGCTCAACATCTGGGAGGCGAACAATCCGGACATGCTCACGCGCGGCATGGAGTTCAGCAACACGCCGACGCACGGGTCGCTGAAGGCGCTGGTTGCGGCGAAGCCCCTGTTCAGCACGCCGATGTACGAGTGGCTCGACGCGAAGGCGAAGCTCGCGAAGCGATTCGCGGCCTTCAGCGCGCGTGTGCCGGCCGGCTACCGGGGCGTCGCGGACGTGCGTGTTTCGGGCGAACGCCTCGAAATCGTCGAGCGCGAGACAGCCACGGTGATTACCCTCGAGTTCGACGGCTGGGGTCGCCCTTAATCGCCTGCCGACATATCCGCCGGCCGTTGCACTATTGCCCGGGCAGGCCGGAGAGCTGCCCCGCGCTTCCCACCAGGTCCCATTCGGCAGTCGCGCGTTTGACGAGCTGCGCGACGTCCTGGTCGAGCAGGTAGCCTGCCTGCGCGAGCTGCTTGGCCGCGGCTTCCACCTTTCCGAGATACTCCTGCTTGCTGTGGTAGCGCTCGTCGACGGACGGGCGCGGGTCGTTTCGCCTGGCTCGCTCGGCTTGGGTCGGGGCGAAGGGCAGGAAGGAGCCGACCATGCTGAACAGCTCGCCGGGCGCGCCGAGTTCCGCGGTGCGCAGATTCCATCCGGTGAATGTCGCGAGCGGCACGGTGACGTCCGGCAGGCGAATGCCCGAAGTCTCGTTGCCGTCGCGATCGACCTGCGGAACCAGGGTTGGAAAGGCCTTGCCCACGCGCGGCGGCTCGATAGTGACGAGGCCTTTGCTCACAAACTCCGGGCCGTAATCCACGCGATAGGCCTTCTGAATCCGGTTGGAAACGTTGATGCCGGGAATCTTCGGAAACTGCAGATCGCTCACCTCGACGAGTTGCTTGCCGGCAACGCGCGGGTACTGCGACGCCGGCGGCTCTTTTCCGTCCTTGACCCATTGGTCCATGGCCGCCAACAGCGCGCGCATTGACCACGTGTAGGGATTCGGGTTCGGCAGGTTTTGCGTGGTGGTACGGCGGGGCGGAAACGCGCCGGGTCCGTGCTGGCCGCCGGCGAACATGTAGATGCGCGAGGTGCCGGGTATCGGCAGGTCCTGGCGGCCGTCGAGCGAGGTGTGGATCAGCGATGCGGCGCGTCCCCAGTATTCGTACGAGGAGTTGGTGTAGAAGATTTTCGGCACGACGTTGCTCTTTTGGGCGCGCGCAAGGAGACCGTCGGTCAGGCCGGTCTCGGGGTCGGTCTGATCGATGTCGGAGAACGGAAAGATATCGGTCGGATAGAACATGTTCATGAAAGGATGGCCGTCGCGAGAAGGCTGGGCGAAGCGGTGATTGAAGCTGCCCTTGCCGCCGCCGGCGACATGCACGAGCATGCCGTCGAAGACTTTTCGATTCTTCTCATCGGCGTTGAAGCCGTAGTAGACAAAGGTGCGGAGGAAGCGGCCGCTCTGCGACACGCCGAATCCGTAGGCGCGTTTGAGAAACCGGCGCTGATCGCCCAGGACGGTTGTGGCGCTGCCGCCGCCGTACTTGAGGAATGAGATGAAGTCGCGGATGGCTGTGGGTCCCAGACCGGCCACGGCCGGGTCCTGCGCGCGATACACGACTTCGTAGATTCGGCCGGGTTCGAAGCCCGCTTCCATGGCGGCGTGCGTACCTTCGACAATCTTCCACTGCGCGCGCGGGATCACCCGCCGCGGGCCGGCCGCGCTCTCGCGGACGGTGAGCACCGTGTTGGGATCGTTCGGATCGGCCGGCCGGTACGGCACGTGAGTGCGGTCAGCGAGCGAATGACTGAACTCTTTGCGGTCGGGAACGAACTCGGAACGGACAAGGCCGGTGATCGGCTTGTCACCGTCGCGCGCGACCGGCGCGTGCAGGCGCATCAGTCCCTCGGTGCGAGGCGCATCGAACTGCCAACCGAGCCACACCAGGGTGTAGCCGCGCTCCATGAGGAAGGCGTCGCCGAAGTGGGCATCGGTAGTGGGATCCAGCGAGCCAGTCGCCCGGTTGAACATGGCGAGCATGCCCTTGCGCCCGCGATTGGAGACTTCGTAAAGCACGGCGCCATTGCCCTTGGCGGAGTCGCGCGGCTTGAGGATGTAGACGTCAGACCAGAACTCGACGCGGCCGTTTGCGTTGCGCGGGGCTTTGTCGATATCCCGGATGATGTGGTTGACCGGGAGCGCGGGATCGACGGCGAAGTACGCGGCGCCCTTGATGCATTCATAGGGGCCGGCGGATCCGAAGCTGCGGCCGCCGAGAACGTCGGTGCGCTCGTGCACTTCGATGCGCAGGAACTCGGCAGGGAGGGCACTGCAGAGGCAAAGGGTCAACAGGCAGAATCGGAGTTGCATGGTTATTATTGAATCACAAGACCGCTCCCTCACGGTCGGTTAACCAGGATAAGCCTGGCTAGTCTTGTGAACTGAGAGGTGTTCACCATGTAGATGCCTGTACAGCATGTAGCCGAACAAGCGCGTCGTCGGAGGCGCGCAGGTAGTGGAAGTAGCCGGTGGCGCCCATTTGGAGAGTGGTTTTGATTTCGTATTCGCCGGTGCCGTCGGGGACGGCGGTTTTGGAGAGAATGGAGCCGACCGTGGAACTGGTGAGTCCTCCGTCGGCCGCGGGGTTGCCGACCTCGATCCATTTGGAAGAATTGATGGGGCCCGAGTTGAACGTGTCGGTTTCGTAGTACGTGTAGGCGGCGAAGAGGGCGGGGGTGAGGAGGAGCAGGAGCCAAGCGCGGGATGAGTCCCGGCGCGGCAGGCATGAGTGCCTGCGCCACAGTGGAGGGGAAGAGCACGGAGGAGGGGTTTCATGGGAGTGCGACCCCCATCTTGTCGAGATTGAAGTTGGCTTTGAAGCGGCGGAATTCGGTTTCGATGGCCGTGCGCGTGGCCTTGCCTTTTTCGAACACGATGACGTCGGGGCGGGCGGCGGTGAGGATCGACTGGAAGGCGGCGCGGTCGCGGGCGACGAATTCGCAAAGCGCGAATTGGCTATTGTCGCTCAATCGCATAGTGAAACCGAGAATGCCGCGGCCGTTTGAGGGTGTGCGGGTGGGCGCGATGAGGGGGCGTTTAGGGTCGGCGGCGGTGCCGCTGCCCGTGACGGGCACGATTACTAACAAACGCTCGTGGCGATTGTGGGGATTTACTCGCTGCTGGGCTGACGAATCAGGGAGCCGGAGGAGAAATAGAAGCAGGGGAGTACCACGCGACCTCATTGCCGGCATCCGGGTCGAGCTTGCGGTCCGGGTAACCGGATCAAAGGTTTCCGGCAGGCCGGTAAGCTGTGGAGGGAGAACCTGCCGCCCTGCCGGCGCTGTAACCTCGGCTAGCGCTAAACCGCCCTTCTGTACTAAGATAAAGCCGACACCCGGAAAGGAGAATACATGGACCGTAGGCACTTCCTCATGACGACCGCGGCCGCGGCCGGAACTGCAATGAAAGCATCCGGAGCCGCTGGAACACCCGCGAAGAGCCCGAACGACACGATCCGCGTGGCCTGCGTGGGCCTGCGAGGGAGAGGCGGCAGCCATATCGGCGCGTTCTCCAAAATCCAGAACGTGGAAATCGCAGCGTTCTGCGACGTGGACGAGAACGTCCTCGAGCAGAAGAGCAAGGCGCTCGAGTCGTCCGGAAAGAAGCGGCCCGCCGGGTACACCGATATTCGAAAGCTCCTCGAGGACAAATCGATCGACGCCATCAGCATCGCGACGCCCAATCACCACCACACGCTGCAGACCATCTGGGCGTGCCAGGCCGGTAAGGACGTCTACGTCGAGAAACCGTGCTCGTTCAATATGTACGAGTCCAAGCAGATCGTGGCCGCGGCTCGCAAGTACAATCGCATCGTGCAGCATGGCAGCCAGAGCCGCTCGTCGCCGGCGCTCCGGGACGGCGTCGCGAAGATGAACGACGGCACGATCATTGGTGACGTGTACATGGCGCGCGCTCTGTGCTTCAAGTGGCGCGACACGATCGGCCGCAAGCCCGTCGAAAAAGCGCCGGCGGGCGTACACTACGATCTCTGGCTCGGACCCGCGCCCAAGCGCGAGTTCACGCAGAACCGGTTCCACTACAACTGGCACTGGATGTGGGATTACGGAAACGGCGATCTCGGCAACCAGGGCATCCACGAAGTGGACATTGCGCGCTGGGGTCTGGGCGTGAAGTATCCCGTCAAGGTAAGTTGCATCGGCGGGCACTTCATGTTCGATGACGACCAGGAGACGCCCAACACTCTCACCGCCACATACGAGTTCAACGAAAACGGCAAGCGCAAAATGATGGTGATGGAAGTCCGCCACTGGATGAGCAATCACGAGGCGGGCATCGGCGAACGCGCCGGGGGCCGTAAGGATCCGAACACCATCGGCAACACGTTCTACGGGTCAAAGGGATACCTCGCCATCGACGGCTACACGCAATACAAGACGTGGCTCGGCAAGGACCAACAGCCCGGACCCGCGGACAACAAAGGCGGCGACCAGGGTCACTACACCAACTTCCTTGACGCGGTTCGCAGCCGCCGCCAGCAGGATCTCAACGCTGAGGTTGAAGAGGGGGCCATTTCCAGTACGCTGGTCCACCTCGCGAACATCTCATACCGGCTTGGCCGGACGCTGCATTTCGATGCCGCCAGCTATTCGGTAAAGGGCGACTCGGAAGCCAACAAGATGTTCACGCGCAACTACCGCGCGCCGTTCGTGGTTCCGAAATCGGTGTAAAGCAGGGGCAGGCGGCTTCGCCAGCCTGATTCTCGCGGCTACAGTGTAACCGTAACCGCGCCGCGACCGCCCTATTTTCATGCGCTTCGCGACTCTGCTGATTACTGCCTCGGCTCTCTTGGCCGCGGATGACGACTGGCCTCGCTGGCGTGGGCCGAACCACGATGGCATGGCCCGCGGCGACGCGCCCACCGAGTGGAGCGATACGAAAAACGTCGCCTGGAAAGTCGCGGTTCCCGGGCGCGGCCATTCGTCCCCGGTAATCTGGGGGAACAAGATTTTCATCACCACCGCGCTTCCTGTTGAAACCGGTCCGGCCTCAATCCCGGCGGCAGGAGGGCCCGCGCAGGCTCCTCAAGGTGGACG
>JBOGMR010000844.1:0-2768 GCA_050746825.1 Bryobacteraceae bacterium
ATCCAAGCCCTACCATGCACAGTTTCGGGGGCGTCGGCAAAACGGAAGAGCGTGACCCGGGTCGTCGTCATCGGAAACGCGGGTGGTGGGAAGTCCGCTCTAAGCCGGCAGCTCAGCGCCGTGCGGCAGCTGCCGTATTTCTCGATCGATAAAATGCTGTGGCGGCCAGGGTGGAAACCTGCTCCTCCCAAAGAATTTCGTGCGGAGCACTCAGCTGTGCTCGAACAGCAGGTGTGGATCATCGATGGATTCGGCCCCTGGCCCGAAATCGAGCGGCGGTTGGATCTCGCGGATACGATTATCCTGGTCGATCATCCGCTCTGGCTTCACTATTGGTGGGCGACCAAGCGGCAGATCGCATCTCTCTTCGGAATGCGCGAAGATGGTCCCGAGGGTTGCCCGATGTGGCCGGTTACGCTTCGCCTCTATCGCATGATTTGGCGCGTCCACCACGAGGCGCGGCCACGACTGACGGCCGCGATCGATTCTCGGTGCAAAAGCGCGCGCGTATTCCATCTCCGTTCGCCGCGCGAGCTGGCAGCATTTCGCGCCCAGTACTGCCGCACGGAGAGTGCCAGATGACGCGGCGGCGCGCGGTACGGATAGTCGCTTGGTCTCTGGCGGCCGGCATTGTTCTCGCGCTAATCCAGCCGCTTTTCTTCTTCGCCTTGCGCGCCCGATTCAATCCCGCTCCACCGCCGCACGACTTTGCCGCACCCGCCAATGAGCTTGAAGCGCAGCGCCAGGACATCACCTATTTCAGCCGCTTGATGGCGCTCGACCGGTCTTATTCGCGTTCGGCTCGCGAGGAGGCGAACCGGCGCATTGCCTCCCTGCTTCAGCAAGAATCAACGCTCGACCGTGGGCACTTTCGCGTGGCGCTGATGGAAATCGCCGCTCTCGCGGACAATGGACATACCCTTCCGTTTGGCGGGGCGGCTGCCAATACTCTGCCGATCCGGGTCATGCTGTTTCCCGATGGCCTTTTTGTCATTCAGGCAAGACCAGCAGTGGCGAATCTCCTCGGAGCGCGCGTGGAAGCCATCGAAGGGCGGCCCGTGGGCGAAGTTCTTTCAGCTCTGGCAAACCTTCAGGGCGGACTCGAGTCGTGGCGCCAAGTGTTTGGCGTCGTTTATGTCACGTCTCCGGAAATCCTGAACGGCGCAGGTCTCGCGGCAAGCGCCGAACAGACGACCTTGACGTTTCGCATGCCCGATGGCGCGCTTGCTGACAGGAGGCTGGCGGCCGAATCCGGTGGACTCGAAATTTCCGCGCGGCGTTTGCGCTGGTTCTCCCCGGAGGCGTCTGCGACAGAATCCGGAGAGTGGCACGCGGTTGTTTCAGACAAGACGAGGCTGCCGATATCGTTGCGCGAGTTCGGCCTTGGTTTCCGGCGCTTCCGTCTGGAGAATTCCTGCATGGTCTTCGTGCAAATGAAGGGCATCGGCAACGTCGGCTCGACGAACATCAACGAGTTCCTCCGCGCCACGGAAGAGGACATGCGCGGCAATCCCCCGTGCGCGCTCATCTTGGATCTGCGTTTCAATATCGGCGGAAACTACGCGAACGCGTACGGCTTTGCGCGAAGCCTGCCCGGCCTGATGGCACTCGGCGGCCGCGTTTATATCCTGACCTCGCCACGAACCCTCTCGGCCGCAATAGCGACGACGGCCTTCGTCAAGCAGGCGATGGGCTCACGCGCTGTGATTCTCGGGGAGCCGGTCGGTGACCGGCTTGCCTACTGGGCGGAGGGCAATCGAGGATGCCTGCCGCACTCCAAGCTTTGCTTCGCCTACGCGACGGGCAAGCACGATTACGTACAAGGGTGCTGGGATTGGCGCGAATGTTTCTGGCCGAATTGGTTCTACCCGGTGCGCGTGGATTCGCTTGCACCCGATGAAACGATTGCCATGAGCTTCGCAGACTACAAGGCGGGCCGCGATCCCGTGTTTGAGCGAGCCGTCGCGTTGGCCAGTGAGGCGGCCCCGTAGCTGAGCCTCAATGCACCGCGTGGCTCGGCGACTCCTTGCTGGCCCGATCGCTCAGGTCGTCGGTGCTCGCGGCGAACTCCATTCCGTTGATGATAAGTCCGCGCTTGCCCGCCGAAACCTTCACCGCCCCGCCGTCCGCGATCTTGCCTTCAAGGATCAGCGTCGCGAGCGGATCCTGCAAACTGCGCTGAATCACGCGCTTCAACGGCCGCGCGCCGAACACCGGGTCGTAGCCAGCCTGTGCGAGCCAGCTTTTTGCCTTCGCATCCAGCGTGATCCTGATCTTGCGGTCCTGCAGCAGCTTCGTCAGCCGTTCGATCTGGATCTCGACGATCTTGTCCATCTGCTCCCGCGTCAAGCGGTGGAACAGGATCATCTCGTCCAGCCGGTTCAGGAATTCGGGACGGAACTGCGCTCGCACTGCTGCCATCACCTGCGGCCGCACGGCGGTCGAATCCTCGCCTTCGGGCTGCGCCGCCAGATGCTCGGCGCCCAGATTCGACGTCAGAATGATCACCGTGTTCTTGAAATCGACCGTGTGCCCCTGCCCGTCGGTCAGCCGCCCTTCGTCGAGCACCTGCAGCAGCACGTTGAACACGTCGTGGTGGGCCTTCTCGATCTCGTCGAACAGCACCACCTGGTACGGACGCCGCCGCACGGCCTCGGTCAGAGTGCCGCCTTCCTCATAGCCGACATACCCCGGCGGTGCGCCGATCAATCGCGCGACGGAGTGCTTCTCCATGAACTCCGACATGTCGATGCGCACCAACGCGGTAT
>JBOGMR010000845.1:0-6592 GCA_050746825.1 Bryobacteraceae bacterium
CACCTCGCCGCGTTCATGCGCGCCTGCGCCGAAGTGTGCCTGCAGCCGCCCAAATCGGTCCTTGGTGCATCGCCGAAGCGGCCATCCTGGCGCACTCTCTCACCGGCGCTCACACGAAACGAACCCAATCCCAAATCCGGACACCAGGACTACGCCAAGACCACTATCGCCTCCGTCCACCCCGAAAGCCCCGCGGTGCGGCCGGCGGTTTCGCCTGCCCGAACAGGGAACACGCTCCCAAAGAATCCATCACTTCTTGACACTGTCGCATTTCGGACCTATCCTGAAATCAGCGATGCCCTCCGGCGACATCAAAACGCTGGCTGAACTGGCCGCCGAGTCCGGCGTTCCCGCCCGGACGATTCGCTATTACATCGCACGCGGCCTCCTCGAGGGACCCGCGCAGCTCGGGCGAGCCGCAGCCTACACCGCTCGCCACCTGGCGCAGATCAAATCGATCCGCAAACTTCAGGAGCGCGGATTGATGCTCGGCGACATCGCTCGCGAGTTGAGCGCCCCGGCCGCGCGGCAGGAGGTTCCCGAGCCGGCGTCGTGGTGGCACTACCCGGTCGCCGGCGACGTCGTCGTGATGGTTCGCGCGGGCGCCGCGCCGTGGCGTTTGAAGCAGGTTCGTGAAGCGCTCGCAACCATGGCAGCCAGGCTGAAAGAACAGGAGTGAACCCGAAATGGAAACCAAAACTATGGGATACCAGGCAGTCGAAGCGCGAACAGGCCGCGAGCTGAACCTCGCGATGCAGCGGCTGTGGCTGCGCGGAGAGGTGCTGCCGGCCGGAGCGCGCCTCATGGTGCAGCACATGTTCCGGTCGGAGGAAAAGGCGCTGGTCGAAGCCGTCTATGCGTTTCAGCTCCCGCGCGATGCCGCGCTGCGCCGCTTCGAGATCGCCGGCGAAGGATTCACCGCGCACTCTGAGCTGCGCCCGGCGCGCGAAGCGCTCGAAGCCTATGAGCGCGGCATCGAGGCCGGCTCGCTCTCCACTCTCGCCCGCGAATACGGCGACGGCATCGTCAACTTATCCGTCGGAAACATACGGCCCGGCGAAACCGTCACCGTCAGCCTCGAGATTATCGCAGGCGTCGAATCTCGCGACGGCGCGTTCCGCCTCCGCTTCCCGTTCACGCTCGCTCCCCGGTACCACGCGCTTGCCAAGGCCGTCGAAGCCGCTCCCGGCGCCGGCGAGATGGAATTGCCCGAATCCGAATTCGGCGACATGCTGCTGCCGCGCTGGATGCGCGATGCCTCGGCGCTCCACGCCGTCGGTTTCGACCTCACGCTGCGCGGCGGCGAGGCCGACGGTATCGCTTCTCCCTCTCACGCGCTTCGCGTCGGACAAACGAAGGACGGCGCCTCGCGCGTGTCGCTCGCTGTCGGCGCCGGCGTTCCGGATCGCGATCTCGTCCTCGATCTGGAGTCCGCCACTTCCCAGCCGCGCGTCTGGAGCGCAATCGGCGACACACCCACCGCGCGCATCGCGGCGGTGATCCCATCGACCAGCTTCGGCAACAATCCGCAGACTCCGCGCCGCGTCGCCATCGTCCTCGACCGCTCCGGGTCGATGCAAGGCTCGCCGATTCATCAGGCTCGCCAGGCCATCGAAGCGTGTCTCGCGGCGCTCTCTCCCGCCGACGAATTCGGCCTCCTCGCCTTCGACAATCACGTGGATGCATTCCGGCCCAGCCTCGAGCGCGCCACCAAAACGCATCGCGATGCGGCGCGCGCGTTCCTCAGCTCCATCGACGCCCGCGGCGGCACCGAGCTCGCGTCCGCCGTCACCGAAGCCGCGGGCATGCTGGGCAGCGCCGGCGGAGATCTGCTCATCATCACCGACGGCCAGGTCGGCGCAACCGAGACCATCCTCGCTCAGGCGCGCGCGACCGGCGTCCGGCTGCACTGTCTCGGCATCGGCAGCGCCAGCCAGGATCGATTCCTCGCGATGCTTGCGCGCGAAACCGGCGGCGTCAGCCGCTTTCTCACGCCGCGCGAACGGGTAGACCTCGCGGCCGTCGATCTGTTCGCCTCCATCGGCCGCCCCGTAGCCAGTGAAATCAAAGTCACCGGCATCACCGCGCGTCCCGAACCTGCCGCCGCAGTCTTCGCCGGAACTCCGCTCGTACTATTTGGAGACGGCGCCGGCGCTGGAAGCATCGGCGTGAACTGGAACGGCGGCTCGCTCGCCATCACGTACTCCGCGACGGTTTCCCCGCTCGCCGGGACTCTGCGCCTCCTGCAGGGCGCCCGCCTCATCACCGATCTTCAAGGCCGAATTGCCAACGATAAGCGCACGGACCAGCGCATCGCCGCGCGCCTGCGCGCGCTCAGCGAAGAGTACGGCCTCGCCAGCCGCGAAATGTCGCTGGTATCCGTCGTCCAGCGGGCCGGCGATCAGCCCGGCGCTCTCCCCAAGACCGTCATCGTCCCTGTTGGCATGCCACAGGACGTCGAATTTTCCGCCTATTTCACAACTTCCGCGCCGGCTCCTGCGATGGCCGCGATGGCGGCTCCGTCGGCCAGGCGTCCCCGCATTGCCCTGGCGTCGTTCTTCCACAGCAAAGATTCCTCCGGCGGCCTCATGGAGCTCGTCGCCAATATCGAAGAGGACGGAGGCATGCCCGGCCCCAGCCTCGAAGACCGCATCAAGGCCACCGAAGCCGCGCTCCGCCGCCTGATCGCCGAAGGCCACTCCGCTTCGCACGGCGCCTTCCGCTCGCACGTCCAGCGCCTCGTCGCGTTCCTCGAGCAGGCCGCCATCCCCGCCGCCCTGCGCACCCTGGTCGCCAAAATCCTCGCCGCCTGCACCGGCAGGAAATTGCAGGTATGAGCACGAGCGCTCGCAGGTGGGGCAGGCGGTTCCGCCTGCCCTCGGAGCATCCACTATGCTTCCTGAGAATGCGTGGAGACGGCTTCCCTGCGTCCGGCAAAGATTCCCGTTCTTGGCCATGCAGACACTTCTGTCTGCCACGCCTGGAGTCCTCTCGGCGCCTGGCCGACGCGCCCTCTCGCCGCGCCCTAAAAACACTTTCGCATATAATGGTTTAGCCAAAGGAGTTTTTGACTTGCGACGCACGGCCCTCATCCTCACTCTGTCGCTCTCCGCGCTCTCCCTGTTTGCCGCCGACTCCGTCGCCCCGCTCGGCAAATACACCGAAACCGAGCGCCGCCACTGGTCCTTCCGCCCTCGCGTCGAGCCCGCCATTCCGAAGTTCACCCTCGCCGCCGACCGCGCCTGGGCGCGCAATCCCATCGACGCGCTTCTCCTCGCGCGCCTCAAGAAAGATGTCCTGCGCCCGTCCGCCGCGGCCGATCGCGCCACGCTCATCCGCCGCATCACCTTCGACTTGACCGGTTTGCCGCCCACTCCCCAAGAGATCGCCGATTTCGTCGCCGACCGTTCGCCCGGCGCCTGGACCAGACTCATCGATCGTCTCCTCGCCAGCCCCCACTACGGCGAGCGCTGGGCGCAGCACTGGCTCGACGTCGTCCGCTTCTCGGAAACCGACGGCTTCGAATACGACACCCACCGCAAAGACGCCTGGCGCTATCGCGACTACGTCATCCGCGCCTTCAACAACGACAAGCCTTACGATCGCTTCCTGATGGAACAGATCGCGGGCGATGAGATCAGCCCCGCCGAAGACGAAACCCTCACCGCCGCGGGCTTCAACCGCCTCGGCCCGCTGCGCAAGAACGCCGGCAACCAGGAAGTCGCCAGCAGCCGCAACGAAGTGCTCACCGAGATGACCAACGTCGTCGGCTCCGCCCTGCTCGGCGTCACTCTCGGTTGCGCCCGCTGCCACGATCACAAGTTCGACCCGATCCGCCAGAGCGACTACTACCGCATCCAGGCCTACTTCGCCGCCGTCCACGAGAAAGATATCCCCAAAGTCACCGAAGAAGAAACCAAGGCCTGGAAAGCCAAAGTCGATCCGATCCAGCGCGAAGTGCGGCAACTGCGCTCCAAGATGCGGGGCATGACGCCCGAGCAGAAGGCCGCCATCGAAAAGCAGATCGAGCAGGTGGAAGAGAAGATGCCGGAGCCGCTCCCCGGCCTTTACAGCGTCGCTTCCGACATGGACAAGAAGTCGCCCGTTCACTTACTCGCCCGCGGCGACTACCAGAATCGCGGTGATCGCGTCGGCATGCGTCCGCTCGGCGTGCTGCTGCCCGATGGCGCTCCCGAGCTTCCGGACACCGAGCTGAAGCCGCGCATCGCGCTCGCCAGGTGGATCACCGATCCCTCGAACCCGCTCACGGCGCGCGTGCTGGTGAACCGCATCTGGCAGCATCATTTCGGACGCGGCATCGTCGCCAGTCCCAACGATTTCGGACGCATGGGCGAGCGGCCCACTCACCCCGAGATTCTCGATTACCTCGCCAATGAATTCGTCTCGAGCGGCTTCAGCGTCAAGCACGTGCACCGGCTGATCCTCGCCAGCAACGCCTACCGGCAAACTTCCGCACCCCCGGCCAGCGCGGCCGCGCAGCAGAAAGATCCCGAGAACAAGCTGCTTTGGAAATACAGCCGGCGGCGCCTCGAAGCCGAAGAGATCCGCGACGCGCTGCTCGCCGTCTCGGGCAGCCTCAACCCGAAAGCCGGCGGGCCCAGCATCATGGTTCCGATCGACAAGGAACTCGTGAACGCGCTCTACAAGCCCTCGCAATGGGCCGTCCCGCAGGACAAGCGCGAGCACGTGCGCCGCAGCGTCTATCTGATCGCCAAGCGCAATCTCCGCCTGCCGTTCATGGAAGCCTTCGACGCGCCGGATATGCAGGTGAGCTGCGCGCGCCGTGAAACGAGCACCCACGCGCCGCAGGCCCTCGAGCTGCTCAACGGCGATCTCGCCAATCAACAGGCCGATGTCCTCGCCGCCAGGCTCGAGTCCGAAGCCGGCTCCGATCCTCGTAAACAGGTCGATCTCGCGTTTCGCCTCGTCGCCGGCCGCGCGCCGAATCTCAAGGAATCGCAGCTCGCTCTCGACTTTCTCAAAACCCAGACCCGGCGCGAATTCGCGCTGGCCATGTTCAACATCAGCGCCTTCCTCTACGTGAACTGATATGCCCGAGCACGTTCGCATCACGCGTAATCGCCGCGAATTCCTCTGCGACGCCTTCTGCGGCTTTGGCGCGCTCGCCTTCGGCGCCATGCTCCAGCAGGCCGAACTCCGCGCCGCTGGATACAATCCGCTTGCGCCCAAGGCGCCGCACATGCCCGGCAAGGCTAAAGCCAAGTCGGTCATCTTCCTGTTCATGGCCGGCGGACCGAGCCATATCGAGACCTTCGATCCGAAGCCTCTCCTCAACGAACTTCACGGGCAGAAGCGCCCCGCTACCTTCGGCGAGGCCAAGTACCAGTTCGTCAACGCCGAGTCGCGCCTGCTCGGCACCAGGCGCACGTTCAAGAAGTACGGCCGGAACGGCATCGACGTTTCCGATCTGCTGCCGCACACCGCGCAGTGCGTCGATGACATCGCCGTCATTCGCTCCTGCCACGGGGACATGGTCGTGCACTCCGCCGCGCAGTATCAGCTCTTCAGCGGACGCGTGATCCCCGGCTTCCCCAGCATGGGCTCCTGGACTCTCTACGGCCTCGGCACGGAGAGCGATTCCCTGCCCGGCTACGTGGTCATGCCCGATCCGAAGGGCGCGCTCGAAGCCGGACAACCCATGTACGGCAACGGCTTTCTGCCGGCGGTTTATCAACCCACGATGTTCCGTCCCGGTGCGCGGCCGGTTTTGAATCTCGATCTTCCTCACGGCGTCTCTCTCGATCAGCGCATCAGGACCATAGGCCTCATCAAAGGTCTCAACGAAGCCAACCTCTCCGCCGGCGACGCCGAGTTCTCCGCGCGCCTGAACACCTACGATCTCGCCTTCAAGATGCAGACCGAGGCGCCCGCGGTTTTCGATCTGTCGTCAGAGCCGAGGGAAACCCTCGAACTCTACGGCGTCGGCAAATCGCCCACCGACGATTACGGCCGCCGCTGCCTGCTCGCGCGCCGCCTGGTCGAGAAGGGCGTGCGTTTTGCGTGCGTCGTCTCCGGCGGCGGACCCGGCAACATGCAGTGGGACGCCCATGACGACATCGAGGAGAATCATCTCCGCATGGCGGCCCAGACCGATCAGCCGGTCGCCGCTCTGCTCAAAGACTTGAAGCGCCGCGGCCTGCTCGATTCCACGTTGGTTGTCTGGGGCGGCGAGTTCGGCCGCTCCCCCGAATCGCAAGGCAACAAAGGACGCGATCATCACAATCTGGGCTTCACCATGTGGATGGCGGGCGGCGGCATCAAGGGCGGCCAGGTTGTCGGCGCCACCGACGACATCGGCTTGCGTGCTACCGTCGAGCCCTACCACTTCCGCGACATCCACAACACCATCCTTCATCAGCTCGGGTTGAATCAGGATGCGCTTAGCTATATGTATCAGGGCCGCAGAGAGCGGCTCACTGAAGTACACGGAACGGTGATTTCCGGCATCGTCTAATCCCTTTCATGAGTTCATGGCCGGAGCAGTCTCCCGGTATCAAACGTGGCGCAGGCACTCGTGCCCAATGTCACTTGCTTTTCCGTTCCTTCCGAA
>JBOGMR010000846.1:0-5297 GCA_050746825.1 Bryobacteraceae bacterium
GGCGTGCACGATCCATGACGCGTTGCGCCGCGCTGTACTTGTAGTCGAGGATCAGCGCCCGGCCGTCTTCCCACAGGTCGATGCGGTCGATGCGGCCGCGCACGGTCGCGCCTCCCTCGAGCGTGAACCGGAATTTCTGCTCGGTCCGGACCTCGGAGGCGCGCGGGAGTTGATCATCTTCGAGCAGCCGCCGCACATCGTCCAGCATCTGCCGCCGCAGCGCTTCGGCGCGGTAGCCTCGCGGGACAGACGCCTTCGTGCACTCCTGATCGAAGATTCGGGCGAAGACCGCGTCGAGCTCGTGCGGACGCCCCTGCACTTCGGCAAGCACAGTGTGCACGATGCTCCCCTGAAGCAAGAAGTCGAAGCGGTCCTCCGGACGCGGTGGGCGCGTCTCGAGCCTCAACGTATGCCGCATGAAGAACTGGAAGGGGCAGTCGACGAAGCACTCGAGGCCGCTGGGCGACACGCTCCGGTGCTTTTCCGCCAGCAGTTCGCCGCTTTCGATTCGGACCGGCCCGGGAGCGCCCGCCGCGCAAACCGGGCGCGGACGCACGGCGGCCGTCGATGCCGAATGCGCAGCCGAAACGCGCTCCAAAAAGACCGACGGCAGGTTGGCTTCGCCGCGCAGGTCTGTTTCCGGATAGCTCAGGATCAGCGAATCGGTTGCGCGGGTCGACGCCAGCTCAAACAGAAATGCCTCTTCCTGTTCCGACACCGCGGCGGTACGCACCCGGATTCCCGCTTGCGCCAGCTCGCGGCGCGCGTGGTCCGGAAAGAAAGGTTCCTCGACGTGATGCCTCGGGAACTCCTTCTCCGCCAGGCCGCACACGAACACCACCGGCAGTTCCCATTGACGCGCCTCATAGACGCTCATCACGTGGACCACGTCGCGGCGCCGGTCGGGCACCCGGAGCGGAGTCAGCCGTAACGCAGCGCTGGCCACTTTCCAAAACTCCCCGAGCGGAAGCCGCCGCCCGCTGTCGAAGCAGGCCGCCGCTTCTTCGAGTGGTGCTGTGAATGCTTCGAGTGCGACGGCGTAGGCGCGCCACAGCGACGCCGCTTCGTGCGATGCTGCCAACGAGCGCTCCGGCCGCCAGAGGGTGCGCAGTTTTGACAAACGCATCACCCAATCGCGCGGTGTGAGCGAAGCGCCGCGCCACGACTCCAGTGTCCGGAGCTGTCTGATCAACTCCACCAGCGCCGCGTCTCCATCCGCCAAGGCGGCGAGCTCATCGAGACCCTGCGCGGGCAGGCGCGCGAGCACCGCGAATTCGAACTGATCCCAGCGATCGCCGATGCCGCTGTGCTTCAGAGCCGCGAGCGTTGCGTCATGCTCCCATCCGCCCAGCATTGCGGTGACGAGTCCCCCGAGGTATTCGATCACGGGGTGTTCGGCGAGCTTCTGTGTGAAGTAGAATCGCGCGGGAATGCCGAAGCGGCCGAGCGAGGCGCGCAGGATCGGCACGTAGAGATCGGGGTTGCGCACGACGATGCCGATGTCTCGGAATACTCGTCCCGCCGCGGACTCCGCCAGAATGCGGCGCGCAATCTCATCGGCTTCCTGCGCAGGCCCGGGCGCCGACACCACTTGCGTCGCAGTCGCAACCCGCATCCCGGGAGGCGCTACGGTCACGTCCGCGTGACGCCGGATCGCGTCCACCACCTGCTGTTCCGGGTCAGACAACGTGAAGAAGCCTTCGAGGATGACAGAATGGACCGCGCCCAAGCCGCCTTCCCGAATGCGGTGAGCAGCGCGCTCGAGCTTCGCCGGCCGCATCCAGACGCCGCGACGCGCGAGTTCCTCCTCGACCGCGCGGTAGACCTCCAGGAAAGGCGGCGCGAGCGTCGTCCGTGGAAGATTCTGCGCCAGACGCCGCGAATCGCACCCGGCAGTTGAAAACTCTTCGATCGTACTGACCAGCGCCGCCACAAAGCCCGGCAACTCCGCGACACGCGCGAACTCCGCCCGCCCGAGCCGCGCGACGACTTGTTCCACGACCAGGTTCATCTGCGGTCCCGAGACCTGCGGGAGATCGCGCGTCCGCTCGTTCACGAATTGCGACAGCGTCTGAACCAGCGACGGCCGCAGCACGCCCCTTTCGCGGGCGAGTTGATGCCGCAAGTGCTCCGCCATCGTGGCGGTGGGAACCAGCAGCCGCACCGCCGAATCGTCGCGGTCGAGCATTGGATACAGAGTAGCAGGCCGTGTTCTAGTACAACTTCACTGGTACTTCCTTTCCCTAAGGTGCTTCTGTTTTCGCCCGATTCGTGTGATCATTCATCTCATGCGAATTTGGCGGCTGGTGGCTGTGCTGGTTGTCGTAACCGTTTTGTCCGGAACGGAGGGGCGCGCAGAATCGCTCGTGAATCCTGCTCCGCGAATCGTCGAAGTCGAAGCACCGGCTCCGGAAGGCAAGGCGAAGAAGCTCTGGAAGATCAGCGCGGCGCTGCTCGGCGCCGTCACGATCGCGGATATGCATTCTTCGATGGGCCGGCGCGAAATGAATCCGCTGCTGGCCTCGCACAACGGGCGGTTCTCGGCGCGCGGCATCAGCATCAAGGCCGCCATCGCCGGGTCCGCTCTGGGGGCGCAGTATCTCATGCTCCGGAAAAAGCCGGAAGCAGCCGGCTACGCCGCCGGCGTCAACTTCGGAGTTACCGCACTCACGGGTGCTGTCGCGGCGCGCAATTACGCGCTCCGGTAGCGGGCTTTTCGCATGCTACATTAGAAGTTTCCCGCATGCGAAACGTCGTGATCATGGGCTCCGGCTGCGCCGGAAACACAGCAGCGATTTACGCTGCGAGGGCTAATCTCAGCCCTCTCGTCGTGAAGGGCCACGAGGCCGGCGGGCAGCTCTCGCTGACCACGCTGGTCGAAAACTTTCCCGGTTTCCCCGAAGGGATTGACGGCCCGGTGCTGGTCGAGAACATCAAAAAGCAGGCCGAGAATTTCGGCGCCGAGTACCTCGACGGCTCCGTTCTCGATGTGGATCTTTCGGCCCGCCCGTTTCGTCTCAACATCGAAGGCGAGCCGGTCGTGACACGTACGCTCATTGTGGCGTCCGGCGCTTCGGCGAGATGGCTGGGCCTGCCGTCCGAGCAAAAGCTGATCGGGAAGGGCGTGAGCTCCTGCGCCACTTGCGACGGGTTTTTTTACCGGGGCAAAAAGATCATGGTGATCGGCGGCGGCGACTCCGCGATGGAGGAAGCGAATTTTCTGACGCGGTTCGGGTCGGAAGTCACGCTCGTCCATCGCCGCGGCCAGTTTCGCGCGTCGAAGATCATGCTCGACCGCGCGCGCAACAACGCAAAAATCAAGTTCATGACGAACACGGTGGTTGAGGAGGTTTTGGACGTCGAAAAGGTCACCGTGACCGGCGTGCGCCTGCGGAACCTGGAGTCCGGCGCGGTTTGGGAGCAGGAAGTCGATGGGTTCTTCGTCGCCATTGGCCACATTCCGAACACGTCGGTGTTCAAAGGCCAGATCGAGACGGACCAGGACGGCTACATCGTCTCGAAGGGCGGCGCGCGCACCAACGTGCCAGGCGTCTTCCATGCGGGTGATGTGCAGGATCGCGTGTATCGCCAAGCCGTCACCGCCTCAGGCGCCGGCTGCATGGCGGCCATGGAAGCTGAGCGCTTCCTCGAAGCGGAAGGACACTGAAGGACAACCATGATTGAGCGAATCACGCCTCCCGGCGTTCCGGCTCCCCGCGGCCCCTATTCACCGGCGGTCCGCGCGGGAGACTTCATATTCGTGGCAGGGCAGGGCCCCATTGATCCGTCGACCAATAAGATGTCGTACGGAGACATTCGGCATGAAACACGAATCGTGCTGAACAACATCCGGACGATTCTCGAAGGCTGCGGCGCGTCGGTGGCCGACGTGGTCAAGTGCTCCGTCTTCCTCCGCGACGGCCGCGACTTCGGCGCGATGAACGAAGTGTACGCCGAGTTTTTCGGGAATCAGAAGCCGGCGCGGACGACGGTGGAGTCGAAGTTTGCGGATCCCGAAATGAAAGTCGAGATCGACTGCATCGCTTATAAGCCGCGGTGACGCGCCCGAAGGGCCGGCCGCGCCAGTTAGACTTGGGTTGAACCAGTTCCCTCGATTCAACCTGGCCGGCGATGTGGCTTTAGTGACCGGTGCGGCGCGGGGTCTGGGGCGCGCCATCGCTCTCGCCTTGGCCCATGCCGGGGCAGACGTCGCCCTCGGTCTTCGCGACATTCAGTCGGACGGGGACTTGCCAACAGATTGCAGCCATGGGCAGGCGCGTCCTGCCGTTGCAGATGGACTTGCTGCATCTCGATCAGATCAACCGCGCGATCGCAGCCGCGGCGGAGCACTTCGGACGGATCGAGATTCTTGTGAACAACGCGGGTGTGGCGCCCGAGAATCCCGCATGGAAAGACCTCCTGGTACTATACACGACGGCCTTCGTGTGGTGATTCCCAGGTGGACTTCCCGCCAGCAGCGTGACCAGAAGAACGGCTCCTGACACTAGTCCGCGCGCAAGGCGGATATCGGCGAAATACGGGACGCCCGAAACGCCGGGATAAATCCGGCGGCCAACGCAACCAGCAACAGAATCGCGGCCGAGCCGGCATAGGTCCACGGGTCGCTCGGCGAGACGCCATACAGCAATGTGGCGACCAGCGAAGAGAGCGCCAGGGCGCCGGGCGTGCCGATCGCGACGCCCGCGAGCGTCAGCCGCCGCGTGACCGAGTACGCGATCACGCCGTAGATGCCGATCGCAGCCAGCGCAAGCGCGGCCGCCGCAAACGCCGCCAGCAGGTTTACGAAAAACCGGCGCGCCGACAGGGCGCGGTCCACGATCTGCTGCAAGGGGCGGAAACCGGCGGTAGGCAGATCCGGTGTCTCTGGACATAGGAGGGCCTCACCTAGAGGTCTAGAGAAAGTATGAGGCAGCGCTTCCCTAGCTGTCAAGGTGAAAGCTGTCAAGGAAAGCGCAACCCGGCAAATTTTTTTCTGATATAGGTCCTTCAGGCCCCACAAGGTGTAGGTCCACCCGGCATTCTGCCCCAAGGCGAATCGGCGAACTCCCAGGCGACCGCCGTCCCGGCCTTCAGGGGGCCGCTCGCGCCTGAGATGAAGTAGTTGGACATCTTCACAGGCCTCAAAATGCGCTCTCGCACGTTCACGTCGAAGTCCATCGGGTCCTCCTTTGGCTACCGGCGCTTCGATGTAGTCCTTCGCTGTGCCCTTTTCTTCGCCTCAGGGGGATCGCCCGGTCGATGCGGCACGTTCGACAACACGCGCCACGGGTTACCTC
>JBOGMR010000847.1:0-2109 GCA_050746825.1 Bryobacteraceae bacterium
CCTACAAATTCTGGAACAGCCGCGTTAAACAGAGCGTCATAAATAATTGCGTATCCGCTCCCTCATGGTCGCGGCTCGGCATCGGTTTCTGAGCCACGACCGTTAGGCAGTGGTCATTGGCATACGCAAACAGTAACGGCGTCGTGTTTAACTCGCCCGGATGGGCGGCGCGGAAAGCACCCGGTTCGACTTCACCGGCGAGGTGAAAGATTCCAAGGGCGTCCTGCGACAACGCTGGACAGTTGTCCCAGCGGAACCTCGAGGCGCGGTTTGTGATCCCCGGCCTCACCACCGAACAGCGATACCTCCGATCAGCTCCGTGGTGCTCAGCTATCAGCGCGAGAAGCTCGATGCGGCACTTGCGACCGCCGAGAAGAACAAGGAGCTTCCCGCCGCCGGCCCGCTGATTCAGGATGGCGAACGGCTCCCGCCCAGCGTCACGCGCGTGTTCCGCAAAGGACAGGATCTGTACGTCTACAGCCGGCGGCGAAAGAACGCAACTGATGGTGGCCACCGTGACCTTCTACCGCGGCAAGGTGAAGACGTTCGAAACCGCGCCGCTGCAAATCGTGGAAGGGCTGAACGCCAGATCGTAAGCAGCGCCGGTTAGCTTTCAGGCGCCGCTCGAGCAACTGCAGCCCGGCCCTGGGTGGTGATTCAGATCTCTGTGGGAAGCTACAGCGTCTTCAGGAAGGCGATGAGGTCGCCCTTCTCCTCATCGGAGAGCATCTCTTTGTAGGAGGGCATGCCGTTTCCACCTTCGTCCACTTTCTCACGGACGTTCGCCTCGGTCGGCTTCTTGCCGTTGGTCATTTTCTCCTGCTTGAAAAGACCCTTCAGGCCCGGACCCATCTTCTTTTCGTTGTTGTCCGCGTTATGGCAGACTCCGCATTGCTGGAATACTTCCTTGCCCTTTTCCGCGTCTGCGGCCTTGCCTTTCTTCTGGGCTGCCGGAACCGATGCGAGCGCGAGCGTCAAACCGAAAGCGATGAACTTTGCTTTGAGCATATGTAGAATTTTACAATTTTCAGGTGCGGCCCGTCATCATCGTCTTCGCGAAAGCGCCTGTCCCCGGCCAGGTGAAAACACGGCTGGCCGCCCGGATCGGCGCACCGCAGGCGGCCGCCCTTCACGATGCCTGCGTTCGCGATACTCTGGAAAAACTCCTGGCACTGGATTCGCCGGCCGAAGTCGAACTCCACACCGACATCTGCACCGACGCTTGGCGGGACTATCCGGTTACGCAACGTCTTCAGTTGCCCGGCAATCTGGGTGTGAAAATGTTCGGCGCGATGGCCTCGGCTCTTGAGCGCGGATGCAGGCAGGTCTGCATCGTGGGCAGCGACTCGCCGGCCCTGCCCGCGCAACACCTGTTACATCTGCTGTCGCTGGCATCTGATGTCGCTCTCGCGCCTTGCGATGACGGTGGCTATTACGCGATCGCCTGCCGGCGGACCGATCCGCTCATGTTCGACGGAGTGGCATGGTCCTCGCCCACCGCTCTCGCCGACACGGAACGCGCAGCACTCGCCTGCGGCCTTTCGGTCGAGCGCGGCATCATCGGCTACGATGTCGACGAGTATGATGACCTCGTGCGCCTGGCCGGCGAGCCATCGCTTCCACAGCACACGCGCAGATGCCTGGAGCGCCTTCTGAGGTGAATTCTGGTGGGGAAGTTAGACAGACTGCCCGCTGGGCGCCGAGCTGGACTGCCCAGCGAGCAAAGTCTCTCTCCTCCGAGCCCATTCCTGATCTCATCTGCCCTTGGCCGACGACGCGCGTCACGCGGCCGGGCTGAGATTTGGCATGAGCCGGTTTGATTCCGATCTTAGGTTGCGGGACCTGATAAGGCAATAGGCTAAAAATATTAGGCGACCTACGGAATTCTACCGGGTCGGCGGGCCGGCGCCGCGTCGCCGCGTGGACTGTGAAACACCTCACTCAGCGAGCGGATTCCGGCAGGATTCCAGCCTCGATGTCTTCGGATATGCGGGCGGAAGCTGCCCCGCCGTACGGTATCATGAACGGCATGATACCCATGTGTTATTGCCGGTGAGAAACGACCGCATTTCCGCCGGTTTCGTAGTTGAGCCATTGGCGGGGATGCGG
>JBOGMR010000848.1:0-2798 GCA_050746825.1 Bryobacteraceae bacterium
TAGAAGGGCTCCGCAACTCTTACCGGCTTGTCATAGCATTCCTTCGGCTCGCGAGTTACAATCATGGAGACACTCCAAGATCTCGAGGTTCACATGAACGACAACTCCGTCAATCGCAGGGATGTACTCAAGTACGCCACGCAAGTGGGCGCCACGCTCGGATTGGCCGGCCAGGCGCTGGCTGCGCGTCCGGCAAAATCTTCCGGCCGCGTGATCGGCGCCAATGATCGCATCAACGTCGGCGTCATCGGCGTTGGCGGACGCGGGGCGTACCTGGCCCGTGAGTTCGGCGGAATCGGCGAGCGCAACAACGGCTGCCAGATCCTGGCCGTGTGCGACGTCTGGAAGCGGCGCGTGACCGAGCAGTCCGCCAAGCACAAGTGCGAAGGCTACATGGATTATCGCGAGGTGATCAACCGCTCCGGCATCGACGCGGTCCTGATTGCAACGCCCGACCACTGGCACGCGCGAATTGCGCTCGAAGCGATGGACCACGGAAAGGACGTCTACCTCGAGAAGCCGATGTGCCACACCATCGACGAGGCCAAGCAACTCGCCGCAACGGTGCGCGAAACCAAGCGCGTTCTCCAGGTGGGATCGCAGACGACCTCGTCCGACCAATGGCACAAAGCCCGGAAGGCGATCGCCGACGGCATGATCGGGCAGATGATCATGAGCCAAGGCTCGTATCATCGCAACTCGGTCGAAGGCGAGTGGAATTGGAAGATCGACCCCGAAGCGGGCCCCGACGGCAAGGGCGACAATTACATCGACTGGAAAATGTGGCTGGGCTCGGCGCCGAAGCGGCCCTGGGACGCCGACCGCTATTTCCGCTTCCGCAAGTATTGGGATTACTCGGGCGGCGTTGCGACCGATCTGTTCTACCACGTGGTGGCGCCGCTCAACATCTGCTGGGGAGAAGCGCAGTTCCCGTACCGGGTCAGCGCGGGCGGCGGCATTTTCGTGTTCAAGGATCGCGAAGTGCCGGACACGTTCCACATCATGGCCGACTTCAGCAAGGGGCACTCACTGGTTCTGAGTTCGTCGATGGCGAACTCGCAGCACACGCCCGGTCTCATCCGCGGGCATGACGCGTCGCTCATCATGGTGGAGCATGGGCGCTTCGAAGGCCAGACCGAGTACATCACCGTTGTGCCCGAGCGCCGCGTCATCAACGCCGAGTACAAAGCCAAATTCGGCGAGCAGCCGATCAAGATTCCGGTCGAGGCCAAGCCGCAGTGGACGCACATGCAGAACTTCCTCGATTGCATGCGTTCGCGCCAGAAACCCACTCTGGACGTCGAAACCGGTTTCCGCGCCCAGGTGACGATCTCGATGGCGGTGCAGTCTTTCCGCGAAGGCCGCGTGCTTTACTGGGACGACAAGGCGATGAAAGTGACGGCCAAGGCTCCGAGGGCCTGAGCCAGAGCTACTTACCGGAGGGTCGCGAGACCTTGCGGCCCCGAGGTTCCCGCTTGCGCAGACCAGGAAGATTCCACGCAAGAGTATCGTACACCTCCGCCTCTTGGTCGAAGTCCAACGGCCAGAACTTCCTAATCCTTTTCATAACAGTAGTTTCCAGGCATCTTTATTATACCAGAGTGAAACCTGACCTGCAGCGGGCAGCGGGTCTGGGGACCCCTGCGGCCCCGGGGCCGCCCCACCGCCGAGCGATAGAATGAGTAGGCAATTGACTAATGCCGAAGCGAGCCGCCAACTTACGAGTCCCGCAGGTCGACAAGAACCTGCCCAAACCTCTTTATCGGAGCCTGTTGAAGGTGCTGCGTGCCTCGATTAACGCGGGCGACCTGCCGCCCGGAGCTCGTCTGCCTTCGACTCGCGTGCTGGCGGCAGCCCTTGGGGTCTCGCGCAATACCGCCGCTCGCGCCTACGAGGAACTCTGGGCCGACGGGCTGCTTGCCGGGCGCGTCGGCGCGGGAACGTATGTCACGGTCGCCGCGGCCCGGAATGCAGATCTGCGGGACCGCCTGCGCCGGGCCGGCTTTCCGATTGAACGCGTTCCATTTCGCGACCCGGACGGGCAGGCAGTCTACCTCGCCTCGACTACTCCGCCCGCAGCGTGACGGCCCGGGTCCACCTGGGCGGCCGATAGCGCGGGCAGCAACGCCGCGAAGGCGGCCACCAACAGGATCACCAGCGAGACCGTCGCGTAGGTGGCCGCATCTGTGGCCGTGACGCCAAACAACAGAGCAACGGCGTCCCGCACGGACCTCGCCAGCGCTGCCGGGTCGGCGGCGGTACGCACTACGAAGCCCGTAGAACGGCCAGAAGAACTGGTGGATCGGGCGGTAAATCTCGGCCGCTGGATCGCTGGCAAGGCCGTTGTGCCGCGTGTCGTTCACGATGCCGACGACTTCGCGCAGCTCGGGAGTCGCCATGTCCGGAACGTAGAGGGTCTTGCCGACCGGGTCCTGGTTCGGCCACAGCCGCCGCGCGAGTGTTTCGTTGATGATCACAACGGGGTGCGCGACATGACAATGATAGATTCGTGGGAATGTAGGCGAGACGACGAAATCTGAGCGTAGCTGGTACGCCAGACTGAGCCGCGCCCGTCAGGGAGCGGTACACCGAGCTGGGCGGCGAACAGATGCGGCAACGCGCGAACACCCCAAATCGCAACGAGCAATCCTGCGGCGGCGCCCGCGAGCGCAAGCAGCATGCTCGCGCGGGAGCGCGAGACCGAGAGGTGGCCGTCCGCCAGCCTGCTGCGTGAGTAAAACACCTCTAAAACTGCGAAAGTAGGGCTAACGTTTCGACGCTGTTGATCGCCGCCGGCG
>JBOGMR010000849.1:0-7115 GCA_050746825.1 Bryobacteraceae bacterium
CTTGGCGATCTTGGGATCGGCGGCCAGCAGTGGCACGGCCGTTGCCAAAGCGGTTAGGATTCGGGAGCAAAGCAGCATGCATCGATCTTCTAACGCCGCGGGATGGGCGTCAAGTGATAGCATATTGGAGTAAGGCAAGAAACCGAACGAGGTTACGTTGGCGCTCCTGGAGGAGTCTTCTAGATATCCCATGGTTCGTGTGTTGGTCGTTCTTTGCGCTCTCGCCCTGCCGCTCGGGGCCGCGTCCAATGATGTGTTTGCCTTCGTTCAGAAGAACTGTGTGGGCTGTCACAATGCTTCGGTCAAATCCGGTGACATGGATTTGAAAGCTTTGGAGACCGCCAAAACGTTCGACGACGATCGCGAGATCTGGGAGAAGGTCGTCCAGAAACTCAAGACAGGACAGATGCCTCCACCGGGCGTTCCGCGGCCGCCGCCGGAAGCGACCGCCGCGATCACGCGGTGGCTGGAGTCCGAGTTTGCCCGGCAGGACCGCGCCATCAAGCCCGATGCCGGACGCGTGAGCGCGCGCCGTCTCAACCGCGCCGAGTACAACAACACGGTCCGCGATCTGCTCGGCATCGACATCCGTCCGGCGGACAATTTCCCAGCCGACACGGCCGCATTCGGCTTCGACAATATCAGCGACGCTCTGAACCTGTCTCCCGCGTTGCTCGAAAACTACGTCGATGCCGCCGAACGCGCGGTGCGAACGGCTCTGTTCGGGCCGGAGCGGCGCAAGCCTGCCGCTGTACATTATTCGGCGCCCGTCCGCATCAACGACTCGCGCGGGCGGACTTCGCTGCCGAAGGATCTGTTCAATTACGACCTGACCGGCCTGAGCACGCTCCACTCCGCGCATTTCGTCCACCGCTTTCCGGTGGATGGCGAATACAGCTTCCGGCTGGTGCTGAACGGGCATCGGCCGAACCAGTCCGAATCCGCGCACCCCGCTCTGTTCATCGACGGCAAACTGGTCCAGGAGTTCGAAGTCGATGCCACGGATCTGGAAGGGCAGATTGTCGAATGCCGCACGCGAGTCGCCGCGGGCGAACACCTGCTGTCGGCAACGTACCTGAAGGCTTACCACGGACTCCCGCCGAGCTACAAAGGTCCTGAGCCGTCGAAGCGGCCACCCGAGGCGTTGATCAATCCTCGCGGCAAGCTGAGCGAGAAAGACATCGAGACGCTGCGGAAATTCGGCACCAAGATCAAGACCGACAGCGTTGAAACGCGCGTCGACAACCGGTTTGAGTCGATTGACGTGGGCGGTCCTTTCGATCAAGTGACCGCGCCTTCACCGGAGAGTCTGCGCAAGGTATACGTTTGCGGGCACGCTCCGGGAAAGCACGCCGGCGCGTGCGCGCGCACGATTGTCACCCGCTTCGCTGCGCGCGCGTTTCGCCGGCCCGTGACGGCCAGGGAAGTGGACCCGTTCCTCGGGTTCGTCGCGCTGGCGCGCAAACAGGGCGATTCGCTTGAAGAGGGCATCGCCACGGCGCTCCAGGCGGTCCTGGTGTCGCCGAACTTCCTTTACCGCATCGAGCGCGACCAGCCGGCGCCGGCGGGCCGGTCATCGGTCCCGGTCAACCAGTACGAACTGGCGTCGCGGCTCTCTTACTTCCTGTGGAGCAGCATGCCGGATGCGGAACTGCTTCGCGTTGCCGCGCAGGGCAAGCTGCGTGAGCCCGCCGTGCTGGACGGGCAGGTGAAGCGGATGCTGCGCGATCCGAAATCTTCCGGGCTGGTGGAAAATTTCGCCGGCCAGTGGCTCCAGTTCAAGAACATCGACGTGGTCCGGCCGGACCTGGAGCGTTTTCCGGTTTTCGACGAAGGCCTGCGCCAGGCGATGCGGCGCGAGACCGAGTTGTTCATCGCGAACATCGTCCGGAACAACGGCAGTGTGCTCGAGTTTCTGGACGCCGGCTACACTTTCCTGAACGAGCGGCTGGCGCGGTTTTACGGCATCCCGGGAGTGACCGGGCCTGAGTTCCGGCGCGTCGACGTGGGTGGCACGGTCCGCGGCGGCGGCGTTCTGGCTCACGCCAGCGTGCTCACTGTATCTTCGTATTCGACCCGAACGTCGCCCGTGCTGCGCGGCAAATGGATTCTCGAGAACCTGCTGAACGCGCCTCCGCCGGCGCCGCCACCCGGTGTGCCTCCGATCGATGACGCCAAGGTCGGGCAGTCCGGGACGCTGCGGCAGCAAATGGAAGAGCATCGCAAGAACCCGGCGTGTTCGTCGTGCCACTCGCGCATGGACCCGCTCGGGTTCGGCCTGGAGAACTTCAACGCCATCGGCGCGTGGCGGACCGAGGACGGCAAATTTCCGGTGGACGCTTCCGGCGCTCTGCCCGATGGCCGCTCTTTCAAGACGCCTGCCGGACTGAAGGCGCTCCTCAAGGGTGACCGCGAGGCTTTCGCGCGGGGTCTCACCGGGAAGCTGCTGATGTACGCCCTCGGTCGCGGCCTGGAGCGTTTTGACCGGCCCACCGTGGCCGCAATCGCATCAAAACTGCCTGCGGGCGATTACAAGTTTTCGGAGATGGTTTCAGGAATCGTGAACAGCCTGCCGTTCCAGATGCGGCGAGGCCGCGAAGCGCCTGCCGAGCCGCGCGCGTCTGCAGGCGTTACTATGGGAGACAGATCCAAATGACGTTCATCACCGGCAAGCACATCGGCCGGCGCACCCTGCTGAAGGGGGTTGGCGCCGCTATTGCTCTCCCGGCGCTCGATGCGATGCGGCCGGCGCTCGCGGCGCCGGCCAAGATCGCGAAAGATGCGCGGCGCGTGGCCGTCGTGTATGTTCCGAACGGCATCGTGATGAACGACTGGAAGCCGGCCGCGACCGGAGCCGATTTCGCCTTCACGCGAATCCTCAAGCCGCTGGAGCCGTTCCGCCAGGACATCACCGTACTCTCGGGCCTCGCCAACCTCGCGGCGAATAAGGCGCGTGGCGGCGGGCACGCCAAAGCGACAGGCAGCTTTCTCTCCGGCACTGCGCCGAAGTACACGGCCGGACCCGACGTGCGCGCGGGTGTCACGTTCGACCAGATTGCGGCGCAGCGCTGGGCGCCGGAAACCCGCGTTCCCTCGCTCCAGATCGGCTGCGAGGATTCGCGCATGGTGGGCAACTGCGACACCGGATCGAGTTGCGCCTACACAAACAGCCTGTCGTGGAAGAATCCCGATACGCCGCTCGCGGTGGAAGTGAATCCGCGATCGGTGTTCGAGCGCCTGTTTGGCACGGTCGATCCCAGCCTTCCGGCAGACGTCCGCGCGCGGCGCGCGTTGTATCGCAAGAGCATTCTCGACCAGGCGCGAGAAAATACCGAACGCCTGCTGACTGGCCTGGGGCCCGCCGACCGCCGCAAGATGGATGAATATCTGACCGGCATTCGCGAGGTGGAAACGCGCCTCGCCGCCGCGGAGCGGGATCAAGTGGCGACGCCTTCCGAAAAACCTTCGGGGATCCCGTTCGAGTACGCGGACTACGTGAAGCTGATGTTCGACCTCCAGGTGATCGCGTTTCAGGCCGACCTGACGCGGGTGTCGACGATGATGCTAGGCCGCGAAGGCAGCGTGCGGACCTATCCGGAAATCGGCGTGCCCGACCCGCATCACCCTCTGACCCATCACCGCGGCCATCCCGACTTCATCGAGAAGGTGACCAAGATCAACACCTTCCACGTCGAACTGTTCGCCGGATTTGTGAAAAAGCTGAAGGAGACCGCAGACGGCGACGGCACGCTGCTCGATCACTCCGCGATCCTGTACGGAAGCGCGCTGAGCGACGGCAACGCGCACTCCAACTTCGACCTGCCGCTGCTGGTCGCCGGTCACGCCGGCGGTTTGCGCGGCGGGCGGCATGTCGCGGCGGAGCCGAAAACACCCGCGGCCAACCTGTTCGTGCAATTGCTGAACTGCGTGGGCCTCGAAACACAGACCTTCGCCGACAGCACCGGGCAGCTCGATCTACGCGCGTAGCGGCAATCAACCCCGTGCGCTTGTGGCGCCAGATGGGCGTCGAACGAACCGCAGAATGACCAGGCCGATGCCAAGCAATGCCACGCTGGATGGCTCCGGAACGCCCGCGCCCGCATCGGGAGCGAACTGTGAACCGAACAGCACAGTGAATTGAGAGACCGACGTATTCCCGGTGTTCCCCGTCAATGAAAAGATTTCGCCGGCGCTGAGAGATGTCCCCAGTCCCGGAGGCAGCGCACAGGTGTCGAATGTCGACCCCGTGAAAACGATGCACACTGGCGCCCCTGGCATGCCGGTCTGAACTGAAGCGATTGCGTTGTTCGTATGGGTCTCGGTCAAATTCACAATCACCGGATCGACGAACGATACTGTTCCGGGCGACACTGGACTGATCCCGACGTCATAACTGAACGTGAACGCGCGCGACTCGCCGGGGTTCACGAAGAATCCCGTTCCCGGGGTAGGCCCGCTCAGGTTCTTGGTGATCGTCAACAGCGCGGTTGAGGCGCCGCCGGTTGAGAGGTCAATATTGATATCTGCGCCCTGGTAGGGGGTCAGGGGAGCGGACGCGGTAGAGTTGACGAGTTGGAAATTCGTAAAGTCGAACAGAGTCTGTGACCCGACCAGACCAACGGCGATCGAACACGGCGTGGGTGAGGCCACCGTGCCACAGGGCAACGCTGAGGCGGTCGTACAGACTGCCAAGGCCAGCGCAAGCCTTGCAAAGGCGATTTTCATTGTCTTTTCTCCAAACGAATTGAACGCCACAATACGAGTGATCCGCAACGAGATATTGTATCAGGAATGTTCGGTGCGATCGCCCTCCGGCGGCCCGCGCTTGACGTCGGACTCCGGACTCACGACGGATTCAGCAATCTCAGTGGACGGCTCTCTGATTGCGTACGCGTCCGATCGAGGCGGCAAGGGCGATCTGGACATCTGGCTCCAGCAAGTCGCGGGTGGCGAGCCCATTCGGCTCACCCAGGAAACCGCGAACGATCATCAGCCTTCGTTTTCGAACGACCGCACGACAATCGCGTTCCGCTCAGAGCGGGACCCGGCGAAGTCACCAGCAACGTCTGGATCGCGCGGCCGGAGCGTCGGCCGTAAGTTGTTGGTTTTCAAGTCCCCACCAGGTAAGCAAACAGTAAGACAGTAAGATTACTTCCGCTCGTCCCGTTCCGGCGCTACAATGGGCCAGTATGAAAAAACTGTCGCTGCTGCTGACTCTGACCTTCTCGTTGTGGGCCGCCGATGCGCCTTGGAGCGTCCAGTTGAGGTACATCGAGGCTTGCTCCTGCAACCTTTTCTGCCCCTGCTATTTCGGCCACATGGCCTCGCACATGCACGGCGGGGAGCATAAGTGTAATTTCAACAACGTGGTTCGCGTCGCGACAGGCACGCACGGCGGTGTCAACCTCACGGGCTTGAAAGTGTGGATGTCCGGCGACCTGGGCGCGGATTGGGGCACCAAGGGCCAGGCGGACTGGCTGGTGGTGACGTTTGAGCCGAAGGCGACCAAGGAACAGAAGGACGCGCTGATGGCGATCCTGTCGAAGGTCTATCCGGTGAATTGGAAATCGGTGCAAATGGACAGCTCCGAAATCACCTGGCAGATTTCAGCCGACAAGAAGACGGCCCTGGCCAAACTCGCGAACGGCAAAGGTGAGGTGCGTCTGACGCGCTTCGCAGGCGCCGACTCGAACATGCCGACCTCGATTTCGAACCTGAAGTATTTCGGCTCGACGTGGAACAGCCCGTTCGAACTCTATTTTTCCGACCACTATTACAAGGGGTTCGGCAAGAGCTATCAGTTGAAGCAAGCGAATGGATTCACGATTACGGTGGAGGCTTCGTCCGATGGCAAGCGCGTCACGACGAAGAAGGGTGCGTCGAAGGTGGATTAGACGCGGCGCTGATTTTCAGTCTGCCGCTCCGGCACGTCTGAGCCGGCGCCCGGCGGCGGCCAAAATGGCCGCGGGCTCGGCACCTCTGCGCCCGCCGGGCTCAAGCTCACAATGAGCGTATCGAACTGCTGCACCGGATCGGTACTCAACAGGAACGGGTCATTGATCGCCGCGAGGCCGATCGTGTAGCTGGCCTGGCTGAGCACGTTGGTGAAATTCACCTGGCTGAACGAAAATCGATCGTCAATCCGGGCGTTCACGGCCATCTCGCGGGCGCCAGACCGCGCCGCGGTACGCGCGGACGCACTGTCAGGGATCGCGAAGATGGAGTGGTGAGGCACATTCTGGTGGATCACGCGCGCAGCCGGCGCGCGCCAGGCTGGCGAAGCTCGACGAGCGCAAAGGCGCAGATTGTGGAGTTGCGATACTTCGCGGGCTTGAGTATCGAGGAAGTGGCCGAGGCGGTGGGCTGTTCCCCGATGACACTGAAGCGGGGATGGACATGGGCGAAGGCCTGGTTGTATCGTGATCTGAGCAGGTAGCGTCGGCGGAGCCGGGCATGAATTCCACACGATGGCAGGAGCTGCAAGAGGTCTTTGCTACAGCGATCGACTTGCCGGAGCAGGAACAACAAGTTTATCTCGCGCGAGCGTGCGACGGTCATCCGGAACTGCGCGCCGAAGTGGATGGGTTGCTGCGCGCCCACTGCCAGGCGGGGTCGTTTATCGAGCCGGTCCCGGATCGAGTGGGTCCGTATCGCCTGCTGGAGCAGATCGGCCGCGGCGGAATGGGCGTCGTGTATCGCGCCGAGCGCGTGGACGGCCAGTTCGAGCAACACGTCGCGGTCAAGCTGTTGAGCTTTGCCGGATCTGCTGCCATGCAGCGGAGATTCAGCGATGAGCGGCAGATTCTGGCAAACCTGTCGCATCCCAATATGGCGCGGCTCCTGGATGGAGGCGTCACCCCGTCGGGCGCCCCGTACATCGTCATGGAATATGTGGACGGTGTCCCGATCGACCAATACTGCCAGGGGCGGCCGCTCTCAGAACGGCTGCGGCTGTTCCGTACCGTCTGTGCCGCTGTGCATTACGCCCATCAGAATCTGGTGGTGCATCGGGACCTCAAGCCGGCCAACATTCTGGTCGCGGCCGATGGCGAGCCGAAGCTGCTGGATTTTGGGATCGCGAAAATCCTGACGCCGGATCGAGAGTCCGGCGTTAC
>JBOGMR010000850.1:0-11977 GCA_050746825.1 Bryobacteraceae bacterium
GCCTCGAGGGTTGCTTCCCGCCAGGGTTTGCCGGGGATGGCCGCCAGGATGGTCTCGAGCGCTTCGATCGCCATCGATCCGGGCGTTCCTCCACCGAAATAAATGGTGTCCGGCGTCCATTCCCAAACATGGCGCGAGATTTCTGCGACTAACGCCGCCCCATAGGAATCTTCTAGAGAGTGGGGGAAGACTCCCGAGGCGAAGTTGCAGTAAGTGCACTTCTGGGCGCAGAACGGATAAGAGATGTACACTCCGGCCACGTTTCCCTTTATGATACCGTTCCGCTTGGCCCGGCGATTGCTGCACTTCCTGCTGTGTCAGGAGCGACACTGGCTCGTGATAACCTGAACTCTTGCATGGAATGTACCTGCGTCCGCCACACGGAGCTTCCCCACACCTCGAAGCTGTTCGCGGACTTCGTCTACCACTTCGACCGGGTACAGCCCTTCTATCCGCACAATCCCGCTGACCCGGAGTCTTATCGCAGGGCGGCATCGCAGATTGATTTCCCCGCCGATCGCCGCGCTGCGCTCGTCGAGGCGCTTCGGATTCAGAACGGCGATAGCGAATCGCTGCGGCGCCTGGCGGAGCCGGGTACGGTGGCAGTGGTCACCGGACAACAGGTCGGGTTGTTCTCCGGGCCGGCCTACACGATCTACAAGGCGCTCACTGCTGCGAAGCTCGCGCGCGGATTGACGGAGCGGGGAATTCGCGCCGTGCCGATTTTCTGGCTCGCGACCGAAGATCACGATTTTCCGGAGATCAATCACTGCTGGACGTTCGATGCCGGCAACCGGCCCATTCAGGTGATCCACGACGTGGCGCATCAGGCCGGAGAACCGGTCGGCCGCGTGCGCGTGGGGCAAGCGCCGCCGATACCCCTCGATGGGTTGCCGTTCGCCGGGGAGATCGCTCAAATCGTGGAGTCGGCCTACGGCGCCGGGGCCACTTTTGGCTCGGCCTTCAGCGCGCTGCTGAAGCGCCTGTTGCCGTCATACGACTTGCTCCACGTGGACCCTCTGTTGCCTGCGATTCGCGCGCTGGCCGCACCGGCCATCGCGTCGGCGCTGGCTCACGGACCCGGCGTTGCGGCGCGCCTGATGGAGCGCAATCAGGAATTGGCCACGGCCGGCTACCACGCCCAGGTGCATTTCGAGGAGCACACGTCGCTGGTCTTTCTTCTGGAGGGCGACCGGCGGATCACGCTCAAGCGGGACGGGAGCGATTACGTCGCGGAGAATCGGCGCTTTTCGACAGACGATCTGATCCGGATGGCCGCGCAGCTTTCACCCAATGCGCTGCTGCGCCCGGTGGTGCAGGACGCGATCCTTCCAACTGTCGCCTACATAGGCGGCCCGGCCGAGCTGGCGTATCTGGCGCAATCGGAAGTTCTGTACAGGCAGGTGCTGGGCCGCATGCCGGTGGCGCTGTCGCGCAGCGGGTTCACGATCTTCGACGGCCAGAGCGAGAAGCTCATGCGCCGCTACGGACTCTCGTTCCCCGATTTTCTCCACGGCGAAGAGGTGCTACGTGAGCGGATCGCGGCGGCGCTGGCGCCTCCCGCGTTGACCGAGTCGATGGCGAACGCGAAATCGGCGACCGATGCCGCGATCGCGCGTCTGCTCGCGGACCTGAAGGCTTTCGATCCGACTCTTGCCGCGGCACTGACGGGCAGCCAGCGCAAGATTCGGTATCAGCTCTCGAAGATCGAGCGCAAGATTGCGCGCGAGGCGGCCAACCGCGACGTCCGCGCGAGCCGCGATGCGGCGTACCTGGCGGGCCTTGTGTTCCCGCACAAGCATCTTCAGGAGCGCTTCTATTCGATCATTCCATTTCTGGCGCGGCATGGGCTGGACCTGGTCGATTGCCTCTACGAAAACATCCAGCTCGACTGTCCCGATCATCGTTTGTTGGTCGTCTGAATTCTCATGCGCAAAAATCTCGTGAAACACGCCCTCGCGGAGGGCAAAGTGCAGCTCGGCGCCGGCTTTGGGCAACTGCGGTCGCCCGAGATTCCGAAACTGCTCGCCGCCGCAGGCTTCCACTGGGCATTCCTCGATACCGAGCACGGCGGGTTCGATCTGGAGACGGTGCAGGACATCTGCCGCGTCTCCGTCCTGGTGGGCCTCACGCCGATCGTGCGTGTGGCGGATCTCCAGTATTCGCTGATCGCGCGGTCGCTCGACTGCGGCGCGCAGGGCGTCATTTTCCCGCGCGTTGAATCGGTGGAGCTGTTGGAGCGCGCCGTGAGCTGGACGAAGTTTCCGCCGGTGGGCGTTCGCGGTTACGGGCTGACGGCGATGCAGGTCGACTACGAGGCCGCGACGTTCACGGAGATCATCGAACACATGAACGCGGAGACGATGGTCGTACTGCAGATTGAGACGAAGCGCGCGCTGGAGATGCGCGAGGAGTTGCTGGCGGTGCCGGGGATCGACGGCGTGATGGTAGGGCCGGCGGACTTGTCGATTTCGCTAGGGGCGCCGGGAGAGTTTCAGCATCCGAAGCTCGTGGAGGCGATCGAAGCGATCCGCGACAGTTGCGTGCGGCGAGGTATCGCGCCCGGCATGCAGACGCGCACGGTGGCGATCGCGCGGTTCTGGAAGGAGCGCGGGATGCGGTTTCTGGGGTGTAGCAACGATACGGGGATGCTGTATGATCGGGCCGTCGAGGTGATCAAGCAGATTTCGGCTTAGTCCGCCGGCACGCGCGGTGACGGGAACGGGTACCAGCGCAACGCGGCTGGACGCGCGCTCCATCGTTCGACGTAGGTCTTCGACGTGGACACTACAAGCATCAACACTATGACGCCGGCCGCGGCGGCCAAGGTCTGCGGGACGTCGAGGTTCTCTTTCCAGGGCTTCAACCAGCGACCGTAGACCAGCTCGGTGTGCAGCCAGTAGACAAGCAGGGACGTGGTTCCGAACTGGCGAATCCAACTCCAGCCGGGAGCGGCGACGTAGCGCGTCCATAAGAACGCGAACGCCATCATGCACAGCATCACCCCAAGTTTGATGAAGACCTGGGCGGGGCTGTCGAGCCAGAATTCGGATTTCGAGTACAGCGAGTAAGGAATGTCGGCGAAGTAGCGGCCGCTGACGATGAGCATCGCGCCGGATATCGCGCCCCACTGCATGGCACGATCGAGAGACTCATCGCTCAGTTGGCGAATCATGCTTCCGGCGCTCGCGCCGAACGCGAGAAACGAAGCCCAGGGGAAGAAGCTGAAGTGTGTGTAGTCGGGCGCCAGATAATCTTTGACGATCGGCGCTACGCCCGACCAGTTGACCTGCGACATCAGCGGCGACGCGCAAGCGATCGCAAGGCCGAGGACAGCGCAGAGACGCATTCGTTCCGCAGTGCGGAACGACGCCATCAGCGAAATCACGAAGACCGAAACCGCCATGCAGTTCAGAATGTCGACTTTGAAGATGTCGGTCCAACGGCCATCCGGCCACGCGAAGGCCCACAACTGGATGCGAAAGAGAAAAGCCAATCCCAGCAGATAGCCGGCGCGCTTCCAAGCGTGTACCACGCGAGCTGAGGCGTTGAGGCCCCGCCGCTCGTCGCTGTCCATGCGAAACGCGAGCGTCACGCCGGTCAGAAAGAGGAACAGCGCGGGCGGTAAACCACCGACGAACTGCGAGAGCACAAAGGCCGAGCTGTCGCGCAGATCGGGACGCGTAAAAGAATCGAAAGTGTGTCCCTGGAGCATCACGATTGCCGCGATGCCGCGCAACCAGTCCAGGTAACTCAGGCGAGTAGACGAAGATAGTGCCATGCAATATATGAGTGGGGGTCTTCTTTATTCTACCTCTGCGGGTACTCCCGTTTCACGCCCGGAGGCAGTTTGAGCCTCAGGTCGTTATCCGGCAGCGCCACGTTGATCCGAACGTCGCTGTAAGTCACCATCTGGTAATCGCCGCCCGACTGATGGAACTTTTGCTGAGCGGGGTAGCCGTTGGATCCGATCCACAGCTCGGCGCGCTTAAAGTGCTGGAGCAGTTGTTTCGACTTAGGAACCAGCTCGAGATGCGCGGCCGGACTTCCGCCGATATTCTCAGGCGGGAGGAGCTTCAGTGTGTAATCGCGCTCGAGCTGGTCCCGCGTCGACGCAAAGCCGAGCAAAAAAAACTGTACGAGCATGTCGCGGTTCTTGCCTGCGTCAAATTCCTGTACTGTTGCAATCTTGGGATAGTACACTTCGACTTTCCGGCCGTTGAACGCAGCCGCTTTGGGTTGCGGCCCGGTGATCTCGATGAGAACCTGGAAATCGTTTCCCTTCTCGCGCCTCACGCGCATTGTGCCGGATTCCGTTTCGCTCTCATTGATCACGGCGGTGTGAATCAGGCGCCGGACCTTAGCCGTCTGGCTCTTGAAGTTCGTAGCAGCCGTATTCATCCTGGCGAGCACGCCATCGAGGGTCTCTGCCGGAAGGCTTGCTGCGGCGAACACGATGAGAGCGAACAGGCGCATGCCAAAAGAGTCCTTATAAGAGATACGCTTTTCGGGCCTGTGGAAGTTACCTGGAAATGCGCCCGGTGGGCCCAGGCCGCGTAAGCCCTGTACCATCAATGAGCGGCTAACGGGCAAAGGCCACGTAGCACTTCAACTCGTTCTCGACTTCATCCACCACGGGTTGTATCCGCCGCACCACCAGCCGCTTGCCTGCACGCGCTGTCAAAATTTCGGTGAGCCGGCCAGTACGCTCAGCTTCGGGAACGTCCTTGAGGATTTCCGGATCGACGAAGTACATGTTGCTCCCGTTCTCGTCGGGAAGTACGGCGATGCTGCTGGTGGTTGGGATGCGAGCCTGGTCGCGGAACCACTCGCGCGGTGTGAGAAAGATGAACGCGAGAATGATGGCAACCATGACGTCGTACTGCCATGAGGCGCGAGGATAGTCCCAGAGAACGAATCGCTTCACGCCCGCTCGAAAACCAGAGGTCATAAGAGTATGATAACGCTCGCGTACGCAACACCGTCGCCGCTCCCCTGAGTCGCGGCCGGTAAGGACCTGTACGGTTGCAAACTGGTTGGGTGTATACTCGTGGCGTTTTTGCGGAGACAGCTTGGCAAAAGTCGGCGTTATTCTCGTGCACGGTATTGGGGATCAGAAGCGCTATGATTTCCTCAAAGAGTTCACTACGGCCTTCTACCAGGCGCTGCGCCAAAGGAGCGATAGCGCGAATCCGCGGCTTATCATCGATCGGGTCGAACTCAGCCGAATGGGTGTCAGGACGCTCGAAACCAGCGACCTGTTCGCATTCTTCGGAACGAACCACGGTCTGGACGCGGACGGGAGAAAAAACCTCTTCCGCCCGGCGACCGTGGTGCGCGACGAGGACGAGTTCCTCCTATACGAAGCTTTTTGGGCCGATGAGGACCTGCGCCACACGCAATGGGAGAAGATCAAGTTCAACTTTTGGCTGCTGACGACTCTCTGGAATCCTTTATTCAATCTCCTGACCGGCAAGTATCGCCGCTTCGGATTTCAGCCGTACAGGGTGATCTGGAACTGGCTCGGCATCATCTTCGCCGATTTTCTGGTCCACGTGTCGGAAGGCGCGCTTTTGCTGGTGGCGTTTGTATTCCGGAAGACGGAGCCGTTGCGGCACGTGGGCGATGTCATCTACGAGTACGCGGGGGATGTAAAGCTGTATTTCAGCCAGCGATCGTACTTCCACAATCAGACCAAGCACGAAGTCCTGCGGAGCCGGTTCGATGAAGTGCTGCTGAAGGCGTCGATTGAGACCGACGCGGTTCACATCGTCGGGCACAGCCTGGGGACGGTCCTCGCCTTCGACTGTCTGCACCTGCATCAGATCGAGCCGCAGAAGATGTCCCTGGATTTCCTGCATTATCTCTCCGAAGACGTGCTGCCCAAAGAGCCCGATCAGACTCTGCGCGTCTCGCCTTTCGGGAAGCTGCGCACCTTCGTCTCGCTGGGCTCCCCGCTCGACAAGACCTGTCTGATTTTTCCGTCGAGCCGGCCTACCGAGTTGCAGAGACCCGTGCGGTTGCGCCTCGAGACGCTGCCGGACGGCCGCCGGATCGTGTGCGCGAAGCTCGAGCCCAAGGCCGAAGACCTGCATTCGAATTTCAAATGGCACAACATCGACGACATCAGCGATCCCATCGGCGACGATCTGGTCTGGTACGGAAAGTCGCAGCCGGATAAGCCAACGGACTTTCCGGCCCCGGAGAACCACAGCCAGGCGAAGGCGTGGCTGCCCAGCACCGCTCACAATGGCCTGCTCAAGAACCGCCTGGTGATCGAGTGGATCACGTCGCGTATCGCGCGGCCCGATGGTGAGGCGCGACAGATCCCGCAGCCGGACTTCTCCGATCGCATCGTTCACAGCGCGTGGCTGGGGGCGCTGTTCGCGCTCAGCACGGTGGCCGGGTGCTTTGGCTTCTACTGGCTTCTGGACATGGCGCTGGGAATGGCGCACGATCTCTATGCCGACGCGGAGTCGCATACGATCTTCTCAAAGCTCTCCCTGCTTGACCTGTGGATCGCGACCCTGCGGGATCAGATGGACCTTAACACGGGGCCGGGATTGCGATACCTGCTGTGGCCGGTCTTGTTAACCGCCCGGATTTTCCTGACACTTGCGGTGATCACTCTGCCATTCGCCGCGCTGCAATACCGCAAGACCGAATCGCTTCGCATCGCCCGGCAGACTCAGGAGAGGAGCCAGCTCGGATGAGGCGGCTCACCGGGATCGCCATCGCTGTGATGGGCGCAGGCACGGCAGCGTACCCGCAGGCATGCCCGCACTTTCGCGTGAATGGCGCGGACTTCGGTAAGACCCAACTTCTCCAGAAGTACGCGCCGACATTGCTCCAGTGGGTCGCCGACGATGGCGAAAAGGAATGGCGATTCCTCGACTACGTTACGCGGATCGATTTCGATGAGGACCCGAATAGCGGATGCCGGCCGCTCCAGCCAAGGGTGCTGAGGGATTGGAAGACCACTGGAAACCGCAAGTCCGCGCAAGACTGCGGCGAGCAGCAACAGCCGGCGATCTATGGCGACGTGATCGCCGTGACCGCGGGCCACGCATATCTTTTGTATTACTTCTACCACGCGGCGGATCGCGGAAACATGGCGACGCGGATCGGTTCGGCCATCACGTTCGGCCTCATCGGAGCCGGCGAGCACGAGAACGACCTCGAGGGCGGGGTTGTGGTTGTCGATCGGCTGAGCGGGAGAGCGGTGCACCGCGTGGCGATGGCTCACAGCCGCTTTGACGACCGTACGCTCAATCAGGTTCGCGATGATGACGTCGTGTGGATTGAGGGAGGCAAGCACGGCGCTCACCTGATCCTGGCGGCGCAGCTTCTGGCGCCGGACAAAGTTGTCTGGGGGCCTTCCGGACTCGCCAACCGCGGCCAGTTCGTCAAGTACGGGGGAGGAGGGAGCCCTCGTGCCGGGATGGCCGCTTATCCGATGGGCCGGCTCACGGAGTCGGGTTGGGATACGATTTCCGGAGTCGCGGCTCCGATATTGGAGCTATGGCCGTTCTTCGCAGGAATGTATGCGGAGGATCGCGACGGCGCCGGGCAACGGTTTCTTGTTGAAGGATCCAACATGTACACCAACGCGGTCCGTCCAGAGGACATGGCGCTACGGTTCGAGAATCCAGCCAAGCTGTGGCTGTTTCGCTCCATGAAAGGCAGCCAAGGGGATCGCGCTGCTTTTCCCTGGGGAGAGAAGAACGAGGGATTCGAGCGATTCTTTGATCCCGTCCGCAAACTTGCGAATATCGCGAACGCCGGCTACTGTCAGGACTACTTGTACAATCCCTATCTGCAGAGTCTGCTGGAGGGCAGGCTCGTGGTTGATTCGGGCTGTGCGTCGTTTCCGAAGGAGTTGAACCGGAGGAAGCAGGCGCAGTGTAAGTAGCCGGCCTCTGGCTGAGGCGGGGCCTTCACGCGGGCCGAGCGCCACTCCACAGAGTCTAGCGGCCTTCGACTGCGCGGTAGACTTCCCGCTTGGAGAGGCCGCGCCGGCGCGCGACGGCTTTGAGCGCCTCCATTCGCGACAGACCCTCGCGGATGCACTGCGCGACAGCGTCGGGGAGCGAGGCGCCGTCGGCGGGCGGCTGAGCAGGTTTTCCAATCAGCACGGTGAATTCGCCTTTGACGGCGCCGCGAGCGCTCAGAATTTTCCGCAGTTCTGCGGGATCGCCACGCAGGAACTCCTCGTGCAGCTTGGTCAGCTCGCGCGCAAGCACGACCGGACGGCCCGGAAGGATTCGCGCAATGTCGTCGAGCGCGTCGAGTATCCGGTGAGGCGTTTCGAAGAAGATCAGCGTCTCCTGATCTTCACGGTACGATTCGAGCAGCCTGGACCGCGCCGCAGCCTTCGCGGGAAAGAAACCGCCGAATCGAAACTTCTCGACTGGCAGGCCGGAAGCTGCGAGCGCCGTTACGAGCGCCGACGGCCCGGGGATCGGCTCCACGCGAATTCCGGATTCGATGGCCAGTTTCACCAGGCGAAAGCCCGGGTCGGCCACCAGCGGCATGCCGGCGTCGGATAGCAGCGCCACGCTCGCCCCCTGATTTATCCGTGCGATCAGCTCGGGAGCGCGCTCCGATTCGTTGTGATCGTGGTAGCTGACGGTGGGCTTCGAAATCCCGTAGTGGTCGAGCAGCTTGCGGGTCTGGCGTGTGTCCTCGCACGCGACCAGGTCGGCTTCCTTGAGCACGCGAACCGCTCGCAGCGTGATGTCTTCGAGATTGCCGATCGGCGTGGCCACCAACCGGAGAATGCCCGGCACACCTTGAGTATAATGGCGTAGTTTGTCGCGCTTCGAATGAAGGTCTTGAGTTTTCTGCTGTTATCGGCTGGTATGCTCGCGGCTCAGCAATACCGCGGTTTCTGGGCGGACGCCTTTCACAAAGGCTACAAAAATCCGGCGGAAGTCGACCAGATGGTAGACGACGTGGTCGCATCGCGCGCCAACGCGATCTTTGTCGAGGTGCGGCATCGCGGCGGTTCGTATTACCTGAAGTCGCTCGAGCCTCCGGTCGAGGACGCCGAGTATACGCAAGGTTTCGATGCGCTGCAATATCTGATCGAGAGAGCCCACGCGCGCGGCATCGAAGTACACGCGTGGTTTCCAGTGACGCCGCTATGGCCGTTTGCGCGGCCTCCGGTAGATCCACGGCACGTTTGGCACGCGCACGGCCCGCAGGCTCAGGGTGACCAGATGTGGATGACTGTGTCGGCGGCCGGCGGCGTGTCCACGTCGGTCGATCCCGGACATCCGGACGCGCTTCAGTATCTTGCCGGCGTGATCATCGAGCCGGCGCGGCACTACAATCTCGACGGCCTGCACCTCGACTACATCCGCTATCCGGAAGACGCCAACTACGGGTGGAATCCCTTGGCGGCCGAGCGATTCCGGCGGCTCGAGAATCGCACAGGCACGCCGGCGGCATCCGATCCGCGCTGGAGCGAGTTCCGGCGGCGCCAGGTGACCGAACTGGTGCGGCAGATTTACCTGAGAGCAAACGCGATCCGTCCATCGATCAAGATCAGCGCGGCGCTCATCTCCTGGGGAAACGGACCGCTGAGCGACGCGGAATTCCGGACCAAGGACGCCTACACACGCGTGTTTCAGAACTGGCGCGGCTGGATGGAAGAGGGCATCCTCGATCTCGGGATTCCGATGAACTACTTCCGCGAGGCCGCGAACGCCTCGTTCTTCGACCGCTGGATCGAATACGAGAAGGACCGGCAGTTCAATCGCGGCGTGCTGATCGGTCCGGCCATCTATCTGAATTCGATTCCGGAATCGATGGCGCAATTGCGGCGCGCGCTGGCGCCGTCGGCGGCGGGAAATCGCGCGCTCGGCGTGAGCTTTTATTCGTACGCCACCACGAACACCGAACGGCCGGGCGGCGGCACGACGGCGCCCAATGCGGAGTTTTACAAGGCGGTGGGCGAATTCTTCGGGGACAGCGTCGCGGTGCCGGCCCTGGCGTGGAAGGCGGCTCCGGCGAAGGGGCACGCTTTCGGCAGGATCGAGGTGGATGGCGGGCCGCGCTGGCTGAAGGACGGCGCGACCGTCCTCATCGAGTCCGACACGGGCGCGGCAATTCGCGAGACAACGAGTGACGGCAGCGGTTTCTTCGGCGCGGTCGATCTGGCTCCAGGCCGCTACCGTGTGCGTATGGAACGCGGCGGGCGGGAACTGTTTCGCTCGACGCCGTTTCAAGTGAACGCCGGAGCGACCGTCGAGTTTCCGATACGGCTGAAAGCCGACGACTTCACGCCGGCGCTGCCGCGTGAGGTCGAAGGACCCACCGCCGCGGCGCCGGGAGAAATCATCAGCATCGGCGGGAAGGCGCTCGCCGGGGAATTCGCCGGAGCAACCGCTGTTCCGCTGCCTGTGGAACTCGGCCGCACGCAAGTCGTCGTCAACGGTCAGGCCGTACCCTTGTTCGCCGCGGCGCCCGATCGAATCGACCTGCAGCTTCCGTATGGGCCGGCGGAAAGCTGGCAGATCGTGGTGAAGCATGCGGGAATGGAATCGACGCCGGTGACACTCAGAGCGGTGGTGGCGAATCCTGCGATCCTGGCGGTTGTGGCGCGCGAGGACGGGTATCTCGAGATCTACGCGACGGGCCTCGGTCCCGTTGATCCGCCGCTAGCCGCAGGGATCGGCGCCGATCCCGGGCTGCCGCTTCCGCGTACTCTCTTGCGCGTCGCGGTGGTGTTGCGATCCGCGGGAGGTGAAACCACACTGAGCCCGTTGTATTCGGGCCTCGCGCCGTATCAGCCGGGGCGCTATCAGGTGAACGTCCGTCTTCCCGACGGCGTCGAGAGCGGCGAAGTCCTCATCCGCGCCGCCGGACTCGATTCGCCACCCGCCAATTTCACTCGACGGTGACTTTCACCGGTTGCTCGATCAGCCGCGGATCCTTCCCCGACGTGAGAATCATCAGACTGAATCGGCCAGGTTTTACGTTTGCGGGAATCTTGAACTTCACCGTCGTGGCAGCTTGCTCCGTGGTCTTAACTTCGATATCGTTCTTGCCATCCGTCAGGTAAATCTTCTCGACCGGCGGTTTCGTCAGATTCTCGCCCGTTACCGTCAGCTCCGTGCCGGCCTTACCGTTGGGAGGTTCAACCGAAGTCATGCGCGGCATGCTCTGTTGAGCCTGGAGGATCAAGATGGCAAGCAGGGCCAAAAAAGACAATTTCATCTGAAATTACCTTCCTTTGTACTCCATGCTAGTCCCGATGCACCGGGAAATCAAACGAAAGGTCAGACCACGGCGCCAGGCCCGCCGCCGGCGCCATATTATCCTTTAGAGTATGCCGACGTACGAAGTGAAGACCGCGCATGAGCGCTATGAGGCGATCGTCGAGCGGGGTATCACCGGCCGTGCCGCCGCCTTCCTCCCTGCGAACGCCGGCAAGGTCTTCGTCGTCAGTACGGCAGATGTGTGGCGGCACCAGGCGTCGAGGCTGGAGCAGGGGATGCGCAACACTCCGTTCGAGCTTCTGTTGCTCCCGGGCGGCGAGGAGCGGAAGCGCCTGGCGCCGGTCGAGGCGATGGCGGAGGAAATGGTCGCGCGAGGCGGCGATCGTTCCAGCATGGTCGTCGCGTTCGGCGGCGGCATTGTCAACGACATGGCCGGATTTCTGGCGGCGACCTTCATGCGCGGCATCGCGGTGCTGCAAGTCCCGACCACGCTGTTGGGTCAGGTAGACGCGGCCATCGGCGGCAAGACGGGAGTGAACCTGGCGGCCGGCAAGAACCTGATGGGCGCGTTCCACCAGCCGATCGCGGTGCTGGTCGATCCCGCTCTGCTCGACACGCTGCCTGAGCGCGAGTATCGCGCGGGACTCTACGAAGTCATCAAGTACGGCATCATCGCCAGCCCGTCGCTGTTCGAGCGCATCGGCACTTCTCTTCCGTCATTGTTCGCCCGAGAGCCCGCCGCGTTATCGGCC
>JBOGMR010000851.1:0-2551 GCA_050746825.1 Bryobacteraceae bacterium
GCGGGGATCCAGCGTCGCGCTCATCGCGCGCAGCACGCGCGAGCGGACGGCCGCCTCCGGATGCTCATAGAGTTCGAGCAGCAGTGGCCGCAACGGACCGCAGTCGGCCTCGGATTGCGCCAGCGTAATCACCGCTCCGGCACGTTCAACCGCCGGCGCATCGGTATCCCTGGAGCGAGAGCGAACCGCGTCGCGGATGTCGTTCCGCTCCCAGGCAGCGGTGAGCGCCTGCCAGCAACACGCCCGAACGTTGGCGTCAGCATCCTGCCGCGCCAACTCGAATAGCCGATCGGCGTGACGCCCGGCCTGTTCTGTGCTCAGAGTGTTGATCGCGATCGCGCGATATTCCGCTTCCGGGCTCGCGAAAAAGCCGATCAAGCCGTCCTCGCCGAGATCGTCAAATGACGGTAGCGCCTCCTCCGGGTAGTCCTCCCAGATGTCGTACAGCTCATCCGGCCCGGACGCCTCGGGCTCGCGCAGCCGCCCGATCGAGTCTCGAATCGAACCCTGTTCCCACGACTCGCTTGCTGCCTCAGCCGCCTTCTCCATCGCCGGGATGGCCGCAGGATCGCCGTACGCCGCGAGGCAGTGCGCTCCATCAACGGCGTCGAACGCGAGGTAATCGAGCAGCGCGTCGAAAATGCGAGGGTCGTGGACGCCCAGTGTAGCCAGCAGGAATGCGACGTCGGTATCGTCGTCCTTGCCGATCGCGCGATACAGCTCGAGCAGCGGCTCGACAGCGGCTTCGCCGGCGCTTTGGAACGCCTCGATCACGAAGTCTTCGAGCCCGGCCGCATGCTCTCGCGCAACCTTGATGAGGAACGGCGTCATCTCCTTCGATTTCAGATGGTGCGCAATCCGGATCAGGTCGTACGTGAGATCGTCCGGTTCGTCAGCGTGTTCTTCGAGACCGTATCGCACCAGGTCCGGGACGGACTTCTCAGGATGCTCGACGATGGCGCGCAGAAACAGGTGATCCTTCGGCACTACGCCCCGGCCGGCCTCACAAAGCAGTTCGTATGTGGACACCTCGCCGTATTGCCGCGGCGAAAGAATCAATCAGACCTCCAGCTTCCAGGGTGACCGGTATTCGCGGCGCAGAAAGTGGCGCGCCGGCGACTGTTGCGTGGTCTCGGCTTTCGCATCCCAATCGATGCGCAGTTTGCTCCTCAGCGCGACGTTGCCGAGCAGGCACGTCGAAGTGGATTTGTGTCCGATTTCGATGTCGCTGACCGGCCGCTGTCGCGTCTTCATGCACTCGAGGAAGTTAGCCCAGTGTGAAGCGTTGTGGTTATTGGAGCTCTTCTCCTCGAGCGGTTCGACACCCGAGTTGCGCTCGGGAATCAACTGGTATCGCGAGCGATCGACAAACAACGTGCCCTTGGCGCCGTGGAAGAGCATGCCGTACCCTTGCTGGAACATCGATTGCGCATTGTGCAGCCGGTTCTCGTAGGTTGCGATGAAGCCCGGATATTCGTAGGTCACTTGTAAAGTGTCGGGCGTGTCGCGATTATCCTTGATGAAATACTTGCCGCCCAACGCCGTGATAGCGGTCGGCGTGGCTTCGTCGAATGCCATCTGGACGATGTCGAGCAGATGCACGCCCCAGTCGGTCATCATCCCGCCGGCGTAATCCCAGAACCAGCGGAAATGGGAGAACTGTTTTGGATCGACGCCGAAGCGGTTCGCGTTGAATGCGCGTTTGGGCGCCGGGCCCAGCCACATGTCCCAGTCGAGTCCCGCGACCGGCGCGCCATCCGGCGGACTGCCGATGCCTTCTTCCTTCGTGTTGCCGTAATTCCAGGTGCGCACGAACGTGACTTTGCCAAGCTTTCCGCTTCGCACGATTTCGCACGCCTTCTGAAAATGGACGCCCGAGCGCTGCTGCGTGCCCACCTGCACAACGCGGTTGTACTTGCGCGCCGCCTGCACCATCTTGCGGCCTTCGTCGACCACGACGGAAATAGGCTTCTCGACGTACACGTCTTTGCCCGCTTTGCAGGCTTCGACCATCATGTACGGGTGCCAGTGGTCGGGTGTCGCGATGCAGACCGCATCGATGCTCTTGTCGCGCAGGATTTCGCGAAAGTCTTTCACACTGCGCGCGGGGGTTCGCGCCGCGGGTTCGTTGTTGTCGCCCCGGGCGGTCATTGCCACCGCCTTCTCGAGGTGCGGCTGATAAATGTCGCAGACAGCCACGACTTCGACGTTCGGCTGGCGCCGCGCGACGCCGAGGTTCGACATCCCCATGCGTCCCATGCCGATGAACGCCACTGCGATCCGGTCGTTGGCGCCCTTGACGCGGCCGGTGAAAATTTGCGTGGTGAGCGCGGCGCTGGCCGCTTTCAGGAAGTCTCTCCGCTCGCTCATGCTGTCTGGCTCCTGATGACAATGTTGATCAGCTTACCTGGAATGAGTACAACTCGAGTGACAATCTTGCCCTCCAGAAACTGCTGAATCTTATCATCTCCCAGGGCGCGCTGCTCCACAAACTTCTGATCCGCATCAATCGGCACGACAATGCGCGTGCGAAGCTTGCCGTTCACCTGCA
>JBOGMR010000852.1:0-3616 GCA_050746825.1 Bryobacteraceae bacterium
CTCTTCGTTTTTCTCAACTGGCTACCGGTGCCGATCGCGAAGAACCTGATCCGCCACTCTATCATCTACAGCGTCTACTTCCTGTCCACTACTCTGGCGTTGTTCTACCGAAACATAACCGGGGTCCTGGTGAATACCCAAACCAGCACCCTCCTATTAGCACTAGGCCTCTTATGCCAGTTGGCCTGGCTATTTCTACTCACACGCGAGGGGGAATTGAAGCGCGCGGAGCCCCGATTTCAGCGGCTTCCAGAGGACGAACGACGCTTCCTCAAGCAGCTCGCTTCCATGAACTCCACCTTACTCCGGGTAGTGAGGAAATAACTGATTGCCTTCGCTGCATTCCTCCTGTATTCTAAATCCAAGGCTTTTTGCGAGGAGCCTGACATGAATATTGTTCTTAGTGTCGCGTTTCTGGTTGTTGCGCTGGCTGGAATAGCGTTTTGGAACGTGTTTCGTAAGCTTGTGAGCCGCGAACGGGTCGCAAATTTCGCTGCCGCTAATCTCAGCGAGAGCAACCCGAGCAAGTACCGGCTGATGGCCCGCTTGCTTGACGAAGACGAATTCCTATACCTCTCATCGCAGCCGGGGTATACGGCGGAACTCGGCAAACGATTCCGTACGGACCGGCGGCGGATTTTCCGCAGATATCTACGGTCAATGCAGCGTGACTTCAGCCGCCTCTATCTGGCGGCCAAGTTGATCGCCCTGCACGCGCCCGAAGATCGGCCGGATCTGGGCCTGGCGTTGATCAAGCAGCGATGCCTGTTCGCGGTTGCGATGCTGGCGATCGAATACCGCTTGGCTTTCCACCTGATGGGACGACGTCCTGTCGATGTCAGCGGCCTGGTGAATGCTCTGGATGCGCTGCAGTTCGAAGTGCGCCAGTACATGTCGACGGCCAAGGCGGAAGCGGCGTAATCAGACGACCGTTCGGCGGACCGCAGCACTTGTGCGGACGCCACGCTCTACGTGTACCAAGGATGTGTTAGCACGGGGTCGTCTGCTACTCGCGGGCAGCGTTGAGGCTCCAGTCGTACTCGAAGTACCGCACCTTCCACCGTTGTTGCCCTAAGTCCGGTCTCCTGACATAGCGGCTCACAAATCGCAGCACTGCTGCTTTGTCCGGACCGAAATCCTTCTCAAACCAGTCGAAGATTTTCGACAGGGTAACTTCCTGCCGTTTCTCGTCCACGCGCAAATTACGCTCCTGACTCAGAAACAATCGTGCCCGGGCTTCGAGTAAAGTGTCGAGATTCTCAGCAGTGAACGCCTCTCGCGCCAACCAGGGACAACCGGTTGAGGCACACACAATGGCGAAATGAATTCTCGGATCTCCGGAGCTCCGTATCGAGTGGTTTTCTATGTCGTTGAGCGAACGCCGGCGCCCCCCCACTTCGAACTTGAGGCTATAGAAGAACTTGCCCCGTCCAATGAGGCCGGAGAGGCGGTCTTTTCCGGCCGGATAGTCTTTCGCGAATGCCCAGAGCACCAGCGCGTTGTAGCTGTTGATCCAATAGGCCAACCGATGCCCCGCCGATGGAAACAGCGCCGGATGCGAATCGGGACTTACAGCCCCCATCTGTTGGACGAATCGCTCCAACCCTGCGATTTCTCCCCTCAGCGCTCGATAACGAACCGTGCCGTCCTGGAGTACGTGTTTCTTCAGCAACGGCTCGTAAAGCCCCACATCCGGGAGATCGGCTGCGCTGGCGCCCAAAGCCAGCAGGAACAAGAGTACGCCGCCCGGGCCGGCGCGGCGGTTACTGGATTCCTGCTTTTTCAAAGCTTCTTGAGCGCCTCTTTCGCCTTTTTCAGATGCTCAAAAGCCTTCTCCGCCTGGCGAAATTCTCTGGTATGCACCCGCCGCCTGCTACCGCAATGCTGCACCGGAAACCGCAAATGCAGCATTTCGTGAAACAGCACGTATTCGAGCGCGATGCGTGGCGCCTCAGGCCGGTCGAAGATCCGGCTAATAATGATCGCGTTGTGCGACGGATCGAAATGTCCGAGCAGGCTTCGCGAAGCGACGCGGCTCCACCCAAGCAGCGGCTGTCCCATCATTGCGTCGAAGTAGCGCCGGTTCAGCTCGCCAAAAATCTCGCCGAGATCGTGTACCTGGCCCCTCGGACCGCTCAGGAACTTTCGCCCGCGAATCTGCCGCACCAGGTGCAACTGGCGCCGCACATCGCGGCGGTTCAGATATAACCGGTAGCGATAACTGTAAACGCGCGGAATCGCCCGCCGGTAAAGCTTCCCCAACAGAATAAAAGCCAGAGCCTCCATGACCGGCGCCGGAGCCCCTTCGAAAACGTCGGCGAGCCGCACCTGGAGCCGCCCGTCCTCCAGGCGGATCGAGCTGTCGGCGTTCGCGTACCGCCGGAATTCTACTTCAATCGCGGGCGCCGGGGTGCGCGGTTTCAACTGCCGAAACGCCCGTGCATAAATCTCCTCCGGTGTCTCGAAAAACAGGGCGCTGTGAGCGTGAGTACCGGTTTCAAACGGCAGTAACAGTTGAACCTCCGCCCCTTCGCTCATTTTCCCCACTCTAACACAGGGCTGCTCCGATTCCGCGCGGCCGAGCGGCAGCTCCGTCTGCGCCGATCCCGATCGCAGCGCCACATCCCTATCCCACACATCCCTATCCCCCTTGCATTTCCGCGCCGTTTCACGTATCACAGTACTTTGACTTCCATGGCGACACCCACCCGAGCGAAAATCAGCGCCCTAGGTTGTTATGTCCCGCCAAACGTCCTGACCAATTTCGACCTCGAAAAGATGGTCGACACGAACAACCAGTGGATTCTGGAGCGGACCGGCATCGTCGAGCGGCACATCGCCGACCCGGAAGTCGCCACGTCCGACATGGCCGTTGAGGCGGCGAACGCAGCGCTCGCGCAGCGCGGAATTGCCGCCAAGGAGTTGGACGCAGTCCTGGTCTGCACAGTCACCCCGGACATGTTGTTCCCCTCCACCGCCTGCCTGGTGCAGGACCGCATCGGCGCCAGGAAGGCCTGGGGGTTCGACCTGGTGGCTGCGTGTTCGGGCTTCCTATACGGCCTGACGACCGCCGCTCACTTCGTCGGCGCCGGAACCCACCGCAAGGTTCTGGTCGTCGGCGCCGACACCATGACTCGCATCATCGACTACACCGACCGCGGCACCTGCGTTCTGTTCGGCGACGGCGCCGGCGCCATGCTGGTCGAGCCTGCCGAGGACGGCGAAGACGCCGGGTTCATCGACTTCATCGGTGAAATCGACGGGTCAGGCGGCGACTACCTCAAGATGCCCGCGGGCGGCAGCCGCCGTCCCGCCTCAGCCGAGACCGTCCAGCAGCGGCTGCACTATGTCCAGCAGGACGGCCAACAGGTTTTCAAGTACGCCGTTCGCAAAATGTACGAACTGTGCAAAGGCGTCCTGGAGCGCAATGGCTTCAAGCCATCCGACGTCGCAGCCCTGATCCCTCACCAGGCCAACCGCCGCATCATCACCGCGACCGCCGGCCGGCTGGGCATGCCTTGCGAGCGCGTGATCATCAACATCGACCGCTTCGGCAATACCACGGCCGGCACGCTACCGCTCGCGACGCGCGACGCCATCGAGACCGGGCGTCTCA
>JBOGMR010000853.1:0-5399 GCA_050746825.1 Bryobacteraceae bacterium
CATCGAGGGTGTTCCGGCGCGAGATAAGATCGGTCGCGAAGACGGATTCCGGCGTCCCGGTTACGCGGTCTCGGTCGAGCCTGGTGTGCAGTACGCCCTTGGCAGGAACCTCTGGTCATTCAGCTACGCCATCGCTGTGCGTCGCGATCGTACTCGAAGCGTGCCGGATGTCCGCAACGGTTCCCACGGAGACGCTGCGTTTGCCGACTCTGTTCTGATGATCGGCTACGCCCGCAGTTTCTAGATTGACAGCTTACTTCTCCCGGTAAAACGCGATCAAATCGAGCGGTGGCGGTGTCTGTCCCATGGCGCGCAAAAAACCCGACACCTGCCCCCGATGATGCGTCCCGTGATTCACCACGTGCAGCAGGATCTGCCAGATCGGCGTCGTCCACGGGTTGCCGCGGATGTCCTTGTATGACACAACCGCGGCCACGCTCGCGTCGGTCAGCGCCTCCGCCCACTGCTTCCACCGCCCATGCAGCGCGGGCCATTCGCGCTGGAGCACCGTGAGCTGCCGATCGTCATCGCTGATGAAGCCCTGACCGGCCTCATTCTGCAATCGCGCCAGCCAGATCCGATCCGCAGCGAACGTGTGCGCCAGCGTGCCCACCACGCTCTTGTCGGATGTATTGAAATCGCGACTCAGCTCCGCCGGGCTCAGCCTTGCCGCCGCCTCGAGCAGGCGCCGCGTCGCCCAAGCCGTGTACTCAAGATGTGTGCGTAGCGTATCCGCCGATGCAGCCATGTTGAGATTGTAGCGCCTATAGAATCGGGCGCCGGGCCGGCCTGACAGGCCTCCATCACGGCTCCGGCCGCGGCGTCACCTGCAGCGACACCGGCGCGACCTCCCCGTGCCCCCATACTCACTCGTACCGCTCTCGAATACAGCGTCTGCATGAAAGCCGCGTCATCCAGCAGATCGTCGTCCACGCGGTCGAACGCGAACGCGTAATACTCACCGCGCCGCATGCTGTCGATCTCGAATGCCCCACCGGACAAAACCGGCGCGACATAGTAGCCGCGGACGAATCCCGCCGGGCGAATCCAGTAACGTCCCGGGTAAACATTATCGAAGCGAATTGTTCCGTCCTGCTCATGAAATTTTCCGCGCTGCTCGGGCTGCCCGTCGGCCGGAATCAGGTACACCGCGGACGCGGGCCGCTTTCCTTGCCTGTCGCGTGGCTCCTCGCGATCGACGAAGCCCTCGACAGCGAACGGCGGCGTGAGACGAATCTCCACGCGATCCACATCCCATCGCGACACCAGCGCCGTTGCAAAGCCCCGCAAATCCGTCTGGCTCCTGGTGAGCGCCGCCAGCACACGCCACTCGCCCGCGCGGACGCCGTGGAACGCGAAACTGCCCTCCACAGCCGTCTTCGTTTCGTTTTTCCGGAAGCCCCCAGTCATCCGCCTTGGTGAGCTTCACCACCGCACCGCCCGCGCGGCGGCCCTGATTGTCGACGACAGCGCCGCGGAGCGCGTACACTGGAACCGCGTGCAGGCGCAGATCGTAATTCTGCAGATCCGTACCGGCACGCATCACGATCACGTTCGCCGCGCGCCGATCGGTGACGCCGGGGAAATAGGCCGGCGCCCACGCCACCCTCTCGCCTGGCTCCGATTGCGGCGGACGGATCGACGCCGTCTCTCGCTTAAGCCCGCTCGCTCCGATCAACGTCGCGTCCTCCCCTGCCAGCAACATATACCGCCCCGGCGCCACGGTCTCGAACACGAACCCGCCGTCGTTGCCGGATCGCGTCAGGTTCACGCCGCCGCCGCGCGCCCGTCCCAACTCGACTCCGATCCCCGAAAGCCTCGGCATCGGCTGCAGCTCCGCGTTAAGCCGGATCGGATCCTGGCTCTGCTCTCCACATTCTTCGGCGGCCTGGCTTTGCTGCTCGCCTGCATCGGGCTGTACGGTGTGCTCTCGTATGTCCTCGCGCGACGCACGACGGAAATCGGCGTTCGCCTCGCGCTCGGCGCCCGGCCGGGCGAAGTGGCGAGCATGGTGCTGCGCGAGTCCGCGATGGTCGTTGTTCTCGGAATCGCCGTTGGCGTCGCGGCGGCGCTGGGCCTGTCACGGCTCGTGCGCCAATTTCTTTTCGGCCTCGATCCCACCGACCCGGCGACGATCCTTCTTGCCGCAGCCACGCTCTCGCTGGTGGTATTTCTAGCGGCCTTGCTGCCGGCGCGCCGCGCCTCGCGACTCGACCCGATGAACGCCCTCCGCACGGAATGAGAGTGGTGCAGGCATTCGAATCGCCCGGCCGTGGGATATCATAGTTGCCAAATGGCCGCCCACAGAATCTTTCCTGTTTTCATCCTGGCAGCAATCCTGTCCGCGCAACAACCTGCCGGCCACGGCGACGACAAGCGCGGCTACAACGACACTCCGCAAATACCCAATCAGAAATGGAAAGTGCACGACATGGAGCGCCCGCGGCCCCGCAAAGTCGCGCCCGGCCTGCCGGTGGCGAGCCTGGCTCCGCCCGCGGACGCCATCGTGCTCTTTGACGGCAAAGACCTCTCGAAATGGGAAGCGCAGGCGCGCGGCGGCGGCGTCGAAGCACCCAGGTGGAAAGTCGAAAACGGCTACTTCGAGATCGTGCCCCGCACCGCCCGCCTCAGAACCAAAGAGAAGTTCGGCGATTGCCAATTGCACGTCGAATGGATGATTCCGAAGGGTCAGGAAGGCGCCGGGCAGGGACGCGGCAACAGCGGCGTCGAGTTGATGAGCCGGTATGAAATTCAGGTGCTCGAATCGTCGGAGAACGTCACCTATGCCGACGGCCAGGCCGCTTCCATCTACGGCCAGTGGCCGCCGCTGGTGAACGCGTCGCGAGCGGAAGGCGAGTGGAATATCTATGACATCGTTTTTGAAGCGCCGCGCTTTGAAGGCGACAAGCTGGTCAAGCCCGCCTATATCACGGCGATTCACAACGGCGTCCTGGTGCACCATCGCAAGGAGATTCTTGGAACCGCGATCCACCGCCGAGTCGCCACCTACCGGCCGCATGCCGCCGAAGAGCCGCTCAGCCTGCAGGATCACGGCCGCCCGCTCCGCTACCGCAACATCTGGATCCGGCGTCTTCGCCCTTACGACGAACCCTGATCGGGCATCCGGCAGATAGTGCGCCAACTCCGTTGCGCGCCGTAGCACGAGGAACCCGGCCTTGCCACTTCCCGCGGACGAGAAGATTATCGCGCTGAGCCGGGATCTGATTCAACAGTTCGACGCGTTGTTCGGACCCCATGCGAATCCACGCGGAGTCGCGATTCGCTTCCACATCGCCGAACACGTTCACACCGACATCATCAGTCACTCGACGGATGGATTTCCGACCAGGACAGGCCAGGAGTTCCTGAAATTCCTGCGCGCAGTCTCGTCGAGCGATCCGTCAAAACCATCAAAGTCTCCGCTTGAGGCATTTCTCGGCACTCATACCATGGCCCTCGCGTTCGTGCAGGCGCCGAAGCCCGCCCCATCCAGTGTTGCCGTCCCGGTAGCGGGCATCGATCATCTGCCCGACGCCGTTGCCGCTCGAAGGAGTGCAAACTTCCTGTTCGATGAACTCGCAGAAAGAATTGCCATGGAGCCAATCGCATTCCGCATTCTGGCTCAGTTGGCCAACGATGGAGATACCGTGGACGACGCCACCATCCACTGGCCGGAAGAACGGCCGCTGTTGGATCACGGCGCCATGACGTTGGCCGGGCAGTTACAGAAGAGCTACACAAAGGTCAGAGAGGCTGACTGAGCCGCCACTTCGTCCGCGTGTACGCGATCCGAAACCCCTTGCGTTCGGCATTGCGCTGCGATTCGCTCCCCGCCTCGGCCACCATCATCGCCAGCTCGCAGCCATGGTCGAAGGCGTAGCGCATCCTCTCCTCAAGAAGCGCCGCCTGCAATCCTCGACGGCGCAATTCCGGAACGGTCGCCGAACCGGCGAACAACGCCACACCTTCATGCACGCAAAGCACGCCGGCGGCGCCCGGTACACCGTCAACCTCGCCGAGAAAGCACAGACTCTGCTCGCGTGCTGTAGCGATGGCGCCGATTTGTAGAAGAAAGTGCAGAAGCTCCGGATGTTCCTTCGTCCAGCCCCTTGCGCTGATATCGGTCCAGAGTTTCGCATCTTCCGGACCCGTCACGCGCACTCTGATATTGCCGTTGTCGCGCGCCGCGGGCTTCTCAACAAGCCGGTAGAGGACGCTGCTGATCTCGACCGGCCGGTAGTTGCGGCTGCAGAGCAAGTTCAGCGCAGCCACCCCGGCGAGCGGACTCAGTTCGACCAGCACCGGCGCCCCCCGGTCGAGAAAGAAGCGCTCGACGATCTCCAGCGATGCCGCGCTGAGCTCCTCGAAGATACCGAGGCCGAAACTCTGACTGATGGGAGAGTCGACGCCGTCGAAAACCGCGTATGCTCCTGCGCATTCAATCCACGCGGCGCCGCTGTCGGGGAATAAGCGGCGGCGCGCCGCCGCGAACTGCATGCAGGCATGCCCTTCGGCGCGCTCCAAACGCCGCGCGAGTGTGAGGTCCGAAAACATCATTGCGTCTGGTTATGTTTACACGGCTCGGGCGTCGCCAGCAATAGCCAAACCGTAGACAGAGCCGAACCGCAGGGGACGTCCAATACCGGTCCGGCGCAGGCAGGAAAATGGCGTTCGCATGGCGCTCGGCGCCACTCGTGCGGGCGTGCTCCGGCTGATCATCGGTCAGGGCGCGCGCCTCGTCGTTGTAGGCATCGCGGCGGGTTTGTCCGGCGCATTCGCGTTGACAGACGCCCTGCGGAAGATGCTCATCGGAGTTGGACCGCCGGCACCGTGACGTTCGCCGGCGCGGCGCTGGTTCTTTTTGTTGGGGCTGTTGTGGCGAGTCTTGTGCCAGCCTTGCGCGCAGCACGCATCGATCCAGTCACCGCACTGCGCGAGGATAGCTGCCCTGAAAGCCAGCCGAATTTCACGCTCTACAGCCGGCTCAAGGCTGCACGCAGAGTTCCGCCCGGCCCGCTGAATTCGGCCCGACGTGGGACGCATTCCAGAACGCGCTGGTTTCTCGACAAAATCGGCACATCCGCGGGCACTATTCTGATCTGGGCCTTATCGCGCTGCTTGACGATCGGGCGGCGAATTGTCTGATCGGCATGGCGCTATTGGGCGCGCCTGCGAGATGCGACTGCATGTGCTCCGCTGGAATCACCGGACGGCAAGGTACAATAGCGAGCGACACGAGGAGTGATTTGATATGAGAGTAAGTTTTCCATCGAGTGTGGGCCTGGCAATAGGAGCCGTTCTGGTCCTGACAGGGTGCGGCAAGGAGAGCGAGCCAACTCAGAGCGCCGTGGCGCCGGCAAAGCCCGCCGGCGCTCGCGTTGACGCTTCCAGTACGAACC